>CALEDW010000191.1 GCA_937949585.1 uncultured Acidimicrobiia bacterium | reverse complement strand
GTTCACGCTCCTGTGGTACCTGCTGGGCGTGGTGCCCGGCCGGCCGGTGGTGCACGCGGCCGCCACCCTGTTCGGGGTGGTCTACGTCGGGATGCTCGGTGGCTTCGCCGGCCTGCTGCTCGGCTACGAGCACGGGGTCGGTCTGGTACTCGGGGTGGCGATCTGCGCCGTGGGCTACGACGTCGTCGGGTTCGTCGTCGGCTCCCAGTTCGGCAAGACGCCCCTGGCCCCGACCGTGTCGCCCCACAAGACGGTGGAGGGCCTCGTCGGCGGGATGAGCGCCTCGGTGATCCTGGCCGTGGTGGTCGTCGCCAGGATCACGCCCTGGAACGGCGAGCTGGCGGACGCGCTGGCGCTCGGTCTCGTCGTCGCGGTCTTCGCCCCGCTCGGCGACCTGTGCGAGTCGCTCATCAAGCGTGACCTCGGCATCAAGGACTTCGGCTCGGTGCTGCCCGGCCACGGCGGGATCCTCGACCGGTTCGACGCGATCCTGTTCTGCCTTCCGGCCGTCTACTACCTCGCCCGGGCGCTGAACCTGGGGTGAGTGAGCCGCGAGGCGTCGCCGTCCTCGGCTGCACGGGATCGGTCGGCACGCAGGCCCTCGAGGTCATCGCCGCGCATCCCGACCGGTTTCGGGTCGTCGCCCTGGCCGCGGGCCGTTCGGCCGAGCGGCTCGGTGCGCTCGCGGCGCGTCACGGGGTGCCGCCCGATCGGGCATGCCTCACGGGCGACGCCCCCGAGATGCTCGCCGAGCTCGCCGCGCTCGACGACGTCGACGTGGTGTTGAACGCCGTGGTCGGTTTCGCCGGGCTGGCGGCCACCCTGGCCGCACTGGAGCACGGCAAGCGCCTGGCCCTGGCCAACAAGGAGAGCCTCATCGCCGCCGGGCCGGTGGTGGCCGAGGTCCGGGCGCGGAGCCGGGGTGAGATCGTCCCGGTCGACTCGGAGCACTCGGCGATCTGGCAGGCGCTGCGGGCCGGCCGGGACCGCGAGGTGGCCAGGGTCGTGCTCACCGCCAGCGGTGGCCCGTTCCGGGGCCGCAGTGCAGCGGAGCTGGCCGAGGTGACCGTGGCCGAGGCCCTCGCCCACCCCACCTGGCAGATGGGCCCGAAGATCACCGTCGATTCCTCCACCCTCATGAACAAGGGCCTGGAGGTGATCGAGGCGCACGAGCTGTTCGGCGTGGACTACGGGCGCATCGAGGTGGTGGTGCACCCCCAGTCGATCGTGCACGGGATGGTCACGTTCTGCGACGGCGCCACGGTGGCGCAGCTCTCCGCGCCCGACATGCGGCTGCCGATCGGGCTCGCACTCGGGGCCCCCGACCGCCTGCCCACCCCCTACGGTGCCCTCGACTGGACGGGTGGTGCCACCCTCACCTTCGAGGCGCCCGACCGCTCGACCTTCCGGGCGTTGGACCTGGCCGAGCAGGCCGGTCGGGCCGGGGGCGACGGCCCGGCTACGCTCTCGGCGGCGAACGAGGTGGCCGTCGAGGCGTTCCTCGCCGGTCGGATCCGCTGGGTCGACATCGCGGCCGTCGTCGAGGAGGTCCTTGCGGCCGGGATCGGGAAGGTCCGAAGCGTCGGCGACGTTGTCGAGGCCGACGCCCGGGCCCGGACCCGGGCCGAAGCCGCAGTGCGGCGCCGCGCCCGGGGCTGAGCCAGGGCGCCCGGGGGCGCCGAGCGAGGAGCGAGGGCCCGGCAGCGCCGGGCCGAGCGCCGGTCCGGGAGCGTCCCGGCCGCCGGGCGGAACCGCCGGGCCGGAGCCGGGCGAGCAGGCGAGGAGCAGCAGATGCGAGATCCGCTCGGGGACACCGCCCCCGTCGAGGCCCGCAAGGCGATCCGGGGCGGGATCCTCCTGGCGTTGGCGGTGGCCACGGCGATCGCGCTGCGCCCGTCGATCTGGGTGAGCCTGGCGATCGTGGGCGGGCTGATCGCCACGATCATGCTCCACGAGCTCGGCCATTACGTGGCGGCGAAACGGGCCGGCATGAAGGTCACCGAGTTCTTCCTGGGGTTCGGTCCCCGGCTGTGGTCCATGCGGGTGGGTGAGACCGAGATCGGCGTCAAGGCCATCCCGGCCGGTGGGTATGTGCGCATCGTCGGGATGAACAACACCGAGGTCGTCGATCCCGCCGACGAGGCGCGCACCTACCGGGCGTCGACCACCCCTCGCAAGCTCGCGGTGGTGCTGGCCGGGATCACCGTGAACCTGCTGGTGGCGTTCGTGCTCGTGTACGTCGTGCTCGTCGGCCGGGGTTTGGACCGCCTCACCACCACCGTCGAGCGGGTGGTGCCCGGGATGCCGGCGGCGGCCGCGGGACTGCGGGCCGGCGACCGGGTCGTGGCGATCGACGGACTGCCGACCCCGACCTGGGAGGACGTCACCACCAGCATCCGCAGCGGCGGCGTGGAGTCCCGGGTGGTCACCGTCGAGCGGGACGGCGCCCGCGTGGACGTCACCGTCACCCCCGAACCGGCCGGCGGTGTCCCCCGCATCGGGGTCGAGTCCCGCATCACGACCGAGCGGGTGCACCCGGTGGCGGCGGTGCCGCGGGCCGGCACGTTCCTCTGGCAGGGGACCGTCGCCACCGTCGACGCCCTCGGGCGGGTGTTCTCCCCGTCGGGCATCGAGCGCTACGGGCGGACGGTCACCGAGCCCGGCGGTCGGGGCGGCTTCTCCGGCGACGAACGGCCGGTGTCGGTGATCGGGATCGTCGCCGAGGGCTCGGGTCTCGTCGACGGCAACGTGTGGATGCTGCTCGCCCTGCTCGCCGCGGTGAACGTGTTCCTCGCCCTGTTCAACCTCATCCCGCTGCCGCCCTTCGACGGGGGACACGCCGCCGTCGCAACGTACGAGGCGATCGCCTCCCGCATCGCCCGGCGGCGGGTGGTGGTCGACTACCGCAAGCTCGTGCCGGTGGCGGCCACCGTCTTCGTGCTGCTGCTCGTCTTCGGGCTGTCGACGATGTACCTCGACGTTCGCCAGATCATCACCGGGTCGTGAGGTCGGCGCCGATGTGGCCGCGGCGGCGCAGCCGGCAGGTGATGGTGGGACCGGTGCCGGTCGGGGGCGGGGCACCGGTGAGCGTGCAGTCGATGACCACGACGAAGACCGCCGATGTCGACGGGACGCTCGCCCAGATCTACGCGCTCGCCGCCGCCGGGTGCGACATCGTGCGCTGCACCTGCAACGACGAGGCGGCGGCCGAGGGACTGGCCCGGATCGTGCCCCGCAGCCCGATCCCGATCATCGCCGACATCCACTTCCAGTACCGCCTCGCCCTGGCCGCCATCGAGGCCGGAGTGCACGGCCTGCGCCTCAACCCCGGCAACATCCGCACCCCGGCGCACATCAAGGCGGTTGCGGTGGCCGCCGGGGAGCGGAACCTGCCCATCCGGATCGGGGTGAACGCCGGGAGCCTCGACCCGGACATCGCCCGGATCCACGGCGGCGCCACCCCGGAGGCGCTGGTCGCCTCGGCGCAACGGGAGCTGGAGATCTTCGGGGAGGTGGGCTTCGAGACCTGCAAGATCTCGGTGAAGGCCTCCGACGTGCGGGTGATGATCGACGCCTACCGGCTGCTGGCCGATGCCGTCGACCACCCGCTCCACTTGGGGGTCACCGAGGCCGGACCGCCCCCGGCGGGTCTGGTGAAGTCGACGGCGGGGATCGGCACGCTGCTCGCCGAGGGGGTGGGCGACACGATCCGATACTCCCTCACGGCCGACCCCGTCGAGGAGGTCCGGGCGGGGCGCACGCTGCTCGAGGCCCTGGGCTTGCGGGAACGTCGCGGCGTCGACCTCATCGCCTGTCCGTCGTGCGGGCGGGCCGAGGTGGATGTGATCCGGGTGGCCGAGGAGGCCGCGGCGGCGCTGGCCGCCCGGGACCTGCCGCTGCAGGTGGCGGTGATGGGATGCGTGGTCAACGGTCCCGGTGAGGCCCGCAGCGCGGACCTCGGGATCGCCGCCGGTCGGGGGCGGGGACACCTGTTCGTCCGGGGGCGGGTGGTGCGCGTCGTCCCCGAGGAACAGATGGTGCAGGCGCTCGTGGACACCGCGGAGCGCATCGTCGCCGACGGGGCGGAGGCCGTCCTCGCCGACGCCGAGGCCGGCGCCGTCCGTGAGGCCGCTGAGACCCGGATCGAGCTCCTGCGCTCGCAGGGGGATGATCCCAACCGCAGCGAGGAGCGGATCGCCCGCATCCGCGACCTCACCGCCTGAGCGGACCGTCACCCCCGGGCGAGGCGTCGGTCCCGCCACCACGCTCGCAGTCCCCGCAGGCGTGCCTCCCGCAGCCGCTCGGCGTGCAGCGCCGCACCCCAGCGGTCCGCGACGGCGTGGCGCGCCGCCGGGCCGATCACCCATTCGAGCAGCCGGTCGGCCAGCGCAGGGTTGCGGGGCAGCACCGGTCCGTGCAGGTAGGTGCCGACCACGCGGTCGCGCACGGCGCCGTCGACCCCGCCGACCCCGTTGCCGGCACCGACGAGCACCCGTCCGAGCGGGGTGGTTCCCCGTCCGAGCCGGGTGCGTCCGGCGTGGTTCTCGAATCCGGTGAGCAGGCCGACACCCAGCGTGTCGGTGGTGTCGCTGACCACCTCCCCGATGCAGCGGGGCGCCCCCGCTTCGGTGGTCGCGTCGAGCAGTCCGAGCCCCTCGACCCGCCGGCCGTCGCCGGTGGAGTAGACGGTGCCGCAGAGCTGGAACCCGGCGCAGACCGCGAACACGACCGCGCCGTGGGCGACCGCCTGCTCGAGTGCGGCGCGGCCCTGCCGCAGGCCGGCGGCGGCGGCCTCTTGCGGGTCGTCCTCCCCTCCGCCGAAGACGTAGACGTCCAGTCCGGCCGGGAGCGCCTCACCGGCCGGCACCACCACCAGCTCGGCCGCCACGCCGCGCCGGCGGCATCGCTCCACGAGCACGACGGCGTTGCCACGGTCGCCGTAGGTGCCGAGGAGCTCGGGGTACACGAGCCCGACCCGCACCGCCGACGCACCGGCACCCGTCACCACTGGCTCCGGGTGAGGGCGGTGAACTGGGTGTAGGAGGCGACGATCGTCACCACCGCCTGATCGGCGGTACGGGCGGCGAGCACGGCGGCGGCGCGGCGGGGATCGCGTTCCACGAGCGGGTCCACCCCCGCGTAGTCGAGGCGCACGGCCACGTCCAGCGCTCGCTCGCCGCTCGCCGCCACGTCCCGACCGACCAGCAGCTCGTAGGGCACGTCCCAGAGCCAGGAGGTGTCGCGGCCGTCGGCGAGGTGCGCGTTCACGGCCAGCACGACGGGGCCGGGCTGTGTCGTGAGCCAGTGCAGCACCTCGGTCCACCCGGCGGGGTTCTTGGCCAGCACCACCCGTGCCGTCCGGCCCGCGCCGACGGGGATCGTCGTGAAGCGGCCCGCCACCGCCTCCACGGTGCCGACGGCGGCGGCGGCGGCAGCGAGGTCCACCCCGAAGTGGAGATGGGCCGCCGTGAGCGCCAGCGCCGCGTTGCGCAGGTTCCACGCCCCGCCCATCCGCAGTGGCACCCGGACCGGCGTGCCGGCGACGACGAGCTCGTCGCCGCGCAGGCGAGCGACGGCGGGAGGGGTGGCGAAGCGACAGCCGGGACAGGCGAAGCCGGCCTCTGACCAGCGCAGGAGGGAACCGCACCGCGGGCAGGTGGCGGCGTCGTCGCGCCAGGCGGCCCCCAGATCCACCCAGGTGACCTCCGCGGGCTCGGCCGCCCACGCCACGTGCGGGTCGGAGGCGTTGGCCACGACGCGCAGGTCGGGGTGGGCCTCGGCCAGGGCCCGCCAGGTCCGGGCGATGGCGTGCACCTCGCCGAACCGGTCCAGCTGGTCGCGGCTGAGGTTCCCCCAGACCACCAGCGCCGGCCGGAGCGGGTCGAGCACCCGGGCCAGCCAGCGTTCGTCGACCTCCAGGACTGCCAGCCGGGCGGTGTGCGGGCGGGCGAGCGCGGCGGCCAGGCCGGAGGCCATGTTCGCCCCGGTCGTGTTCCACACGGCGTCGTGTCCTCCGGCCCGCAACGCCTCGACGAGCAGCCGGGTGGTGGTGGTCTTGCCGTTCGTCGCCGACACGCAGACCACCCGGTGCCCGGCGGCCAGCGCGCCGAGCGCGCCGGGGGCGAGCGCCAGCATGATCCGCCCCCCCACCTGGGTGCCGGCCCCGCGGCCGGTCACCCGTGACGCCCAGCCCGCGAAGCGACCCGCGGCCACCGCGCACCGGGTGCGCAGGTCGGTCCGGGCCGGGGCGGGCGGGGGGCCGACCTCAGCGCCGGCCACGGAAGGCCGCGACGACGGTGCGGACCAGGATCACCAGGTCCAGCCACGGCGACCAGCGCTCGATGTAGGCGTTGTCGAAGCGGGCCCGCTCCTCGATGGAGGAGTCGCCGCGCAAGCCGTGGACCTGCGCCCAGCCGGTCACACCCACCGGCACCCGGTGCCGGTCGTCGTAGTTGGGGACCGTCTCGCCGAAGCGGACCGCGAAGTGGGGCCGCTCGGGCCGGGGACCGACGAGCGACATGTCACCGCGCAACACGTTCCAGAGCTGGGGCAGCTCGTCGAGCCCGGTGCGACGCAGCACCCGACCGACCGCCGTCACCCGCTCGTCGTCGCTCACGTCCCAGGTGGTGTCGGAGTCGTCGTTGACCCGCATCGAACGGAACTTCACCAGCTCGAAGGGCCGGCCCCGCTGTCCGATGCGCACCTGCCGGAACAGCACCGGCCCGCGGCTGGAACAGCGGACCGCGGCCGCGATGAGGAGCATGAGGGGGCCGGCCAGCACCAGCACCGCGCCGGAGACGAGCAGGTCGAAGGCCCGCTTCGTGCGCCAGGTGCGGGCCGAGAACGCCGGGCGCTGCATGCGTACCAGCGGGATGCCCCACACGTCGTCGGTGCGCGGGCCCAGGGGGGTGGCCCCGAGCTCGAAGAACCGGGGCACCACGTGTACCTCGAAGTCCCGCCGGGCCGACGCCCGCAGCACCTTCACCATGTCGGCCTCCCGGGTGGGACCGAAGGCCACGATCACCCGGCGGATCCCGTGGCGACCCACCACGGCGTCGAGGTCGTCGACGGTCCCCAGCACCGGCAACGGCAGGCGCTCGCCGCGGTCCCGGTCGAGGAACCCGACGGCCTCCAGGCCGTACTCCCGGTGATCGGCGAGCGTCCGGGCCAGCTCCCGCGCCCAAGGTCCCGACCCGATGATCACGGTCGGCTCGGAGATCACCCCGGCCCGCCGGAGGCGCCGCACCAGGGCGAAGGTCACGGTCCGGGCGACGATGAGCGCCGGCGGGGCGAGCGCCCCGGCGGCCGCCAGCTCGGCCGCGTGCGCCCGGGGCCCGCTCACCAGCGCCGCGGCCAGCGCCGCGAACGCAACCGTCCCCACCGTCCGGGTGAGGACCTGCGCGATCCCGAGGCTGATGCGGAGCCGGTACTCGCCCTCGATTGCGAACGTCGCCACGGCGACGGCGACGAACAGGATCGCCGGTGGCCACGCCACCGCGGCCACGAGCACGGCCGCGGCCAGCGCCCCGAGATCGCCGGCCAGCACGAGGAGGGGGGCCAGCACGCGGGACCGGGCGGCGGCCGCGGTGGCGGCCGTCCCGGTGCCGGGCCGGACCGCAGCGTGTGGCAGGGGAGGCACCTCAGTCCCGATCTCGGTGGCAGTCATCATGGCCTCCGAGGTGTCGGTCCTCGAGAGGGGGACCTTGAACGTCGCCATCGGGCCTCTTCGCCAGGTTCACCAGGAGCTCGATGCGCCCGACCCCGAGGCGCTCGGACCCGACCGCCTCGACCCGGGACCTTCGTCGGGACCGCGTGCCCGACGGACGGTAGCAGCGCGCGCCGCGTGCCGCCCACCACGCGTGGTGGTTCGGGTCCGGGGAACCGGTGTTGCGGGAGGGAGGTGCACGTCGGGGTGGGGGGCCGCGCGCAGCGCCGGCCAGATGGGCTCGTCCGGTGCGAGCGCCCCGACGACGGCACGGAGATGTTCGAAGGCCGAGCGAAACCGCTCGGGCGCGAACCGCTCGGCGTGGGCCCGGATGGTCGCGGGTTCCCAGGACGTGGCGTCGGCGCGGGCGAGCGCGGCGAGCAGCCCGTCGGGGCCGGGATCCCGGTACAGGATCCCGGTGCGGCCGTCGACCACCGTCTCGCGCACCCCTCCGGCGTCGAAGGCCACGACCGGCACCCCGCAGGCCTGGGCCTCGACCGGGACGATCCCGAAGTCCTCCACCCCGCAGAGCACCAGGGCCGAAGCGTGCCGGTACAGCTCGAGCAGGCGGGCGTCGTCGGGGTCGGGCTCGAAGCGTACGGTGGGTCCGGCCCGGGCCCGCAGGCGTGGCAGCAACGGGCCGGAACCCGCCACCACGAGGCGGCGACCCGCGCGCGTGGCGGCCTCGACGGCGACCTCGGGCCGCTTGTAGGCGACGAGCCGTCCCGCGAGCAGCAGGTGATCGCCGCCGGGGCGCTCGGCGGGTGTGAACCGGTGGGTGTCGACCGGCGGGTGCACCACGGCCGCCGGCGCTCCGTACGCCGCGGCGATCCGGCCGGCGACGAAGTGCGAGTTGGCCACGAACAGCTCGACGCGCCGCGACCGGCGGCGGTCGGCGCGCCGCAGCTGCGCCGCGACCAGCGGCCAGGCGGGCCGCAACGGGAGAGGGGTCCGGCCGAGCTCCGCCCGCCAGTCCCAGGCGTAGCGCATCGGGGTGTGGCAGTACGAGATGAGCCGGGCGTCGGGCCGGGGCCGCACCGCGTTCACGCAGGCGTGCGAGCTCGTGAGCACCACGTCGTAGGCGGAGAGGTCGAGCCGCCGCCACGCCGCGGCCATCACCGGCAGGAACCACCGCCAGTGCTCGGCGGCGACGCGGTGGCGGCCGAGGCGGGTGGTGGCGACCCGCCGGTCGCCGAAGCACCCCTCGGCCACCTCGGCCCGGGCCGTGAAGGTGAACACGTCGCGCACGTCCCATGCCTCGGCGATGGCCCGCGCGACCTTCTCGCTCCCGCCGACGGTGGTGCACCACTCGTGGCAGAGCGCGACCCGCACAAGGGGATGCTAGGGGCGGGTGCGGCCCCGCCCCGCCGTGCGGCGACGGCGGCCGCTCAGATGTGCAGGCCGCACTCGGTCTTGGCGAGACCGGCCCAGCGGCCGGCCCGGACGTCCTCCCCGTCGGCGACGGGCCGGGTGCACGGCCAGCACCCGATCGAGCGGTAGCCCTGCTCCATCAGCGGGTGGACCGGAAGGTCCCGCTCGGCGACGTAGGCCTCGACGTCCGCATCGGTCCACGCCGCCAGCGGGTTGATCTTCACGACCCGCCGGGGCCGGTCCCAGGCGACGATCGGGGTGTTCGCCCGGGTCGGGGCCTCGACGCGCCGCAACCCGGTCATCCAGGCCGTCCGGCCCTCGAGGGCCCGCTCCAGCGGCTCGACCTTGCGGGTGCGACAGCAGCCGTTGGCATCGAAGCGCCAGCGGTCGTCGGGCCCGACCGACGGGCGCAGCACCCGCAGGTTGAGGTCGTAGCGGCGCCGAACCTCCTCGACGTAGTCGATCGTCTCGGGGAAGTGGTAGCCGGTGTCGAGGAACACGACCTCGATCCGGGGGGCCACCCGGGTGGCGAGGTCGATGAGCACGCAGTCCTGGAACGAGGCCGACAGCACGAGGCCGTCGCCGAAGCGCTCGGTGGCCCAACGGATGATCGCCGTTGCGGGTCGAGACTCGAAGTGTGCCGCGAGCGCGGCGAGCTCCGCCTCGTCGACCGGTTCGGCCGCCACCGGGATGGGCTCGCTCAGGTCGCGCACTCGCTCGCTCCCACCGACTTCGTGTACGGACCAGTCTCCCCGAAGTCGACGTAGAAGTCGGGGTTCTCCTCCGGGGTGGGGAACACGTCGAGGTCGGCCAGGCCCCGGCCGACGGTGGCCGCACCCCCGGACCGGGCCAGCCAGGCCGCGAAGGGTTCTCCGGCCTGTCGTTCGGCGGCGTAGCGGCCCACCACCCGGACCACCGCGTCGGCGGCCCGGCGGGCCGGCAGCTTCGCGGCCCGCTCGCCGAACTCCACCGCCAGCTCGCCGATGTGCCCGCCGAGCAGCATCTGGTACCCGGGGGCGGCACGCCCGTGGGCGCGGCGCTCCAGGCCGTAGAAGCCGATGTCGGCGACGTGGTGCTGGCCGCAGGAGTTGGTGCAGCCGGAGATGTTGATCCGCACCCCGCCGACCTCTCCCAGCCCGGCCTCCTCGAGGGCCCGGCCGATCTCGTCGGCCAGGCCCCGCGACTGGGTGACCCCGAGGTTGCAGGTGTCGGTGCCGGGGCAGGCCACCACGTCGCGGGCCAGCTCGGCACCGGGCTCCGAGAGCCCCAGCTCCACGAGGCGCTCCCACACCCCTCGGAGCTGCTCGTCGCGCAGGTCTCGCAGCACGAGGTTCTGGCGGTTCGTCACCCGCACCTCGGCACCGACCTCGCGGACCATCTCGGCCAGGCCCCGCAGCTGGTCGGCGGTGAGGTCCCCCAGCGGGGCGTGGGCGTAGGCGCTCACGGTGCCGTTGGCCCGGCCCCGAACCACGTTCGCCAGCTCCCAGCGGCGGAACGGGTCGGCCTCGGTGAGGGTCACCGGCACGCCCGGGGTCGGGGGCGGGCCGGAGCCGGCGCCGGCGGGCGCGTCGCCGTGGCGGCGCACCACCTCGGGGATCCCTCCCGGCCAGGACGCCGACGCCCGCAGGTACCGGCGCTCCCGCAGGATCCGCTCCCGCAGTTCCTCGATGCCCATCGTGTCGACCAGCCACTTCATCCGGGCCCGCAGCTTGTTGTCCCGGTTGCCGAAGTGGTCGAAGGTCCGCACGATCGCCTCGAGGGTCGGCAGCAGATCTTCCCGGGAGGTGAACTCCTCGAGGGCCAGTGCCGGGTGCGGGTTCGCGCCGAGCCCCCCGGCGATGAGGACCCGGAACCCGGCCTGCAGCGTCCCGTCCGGCCGGGGTCGCTGCACCGCCACGACGCCCACGTCGTTGAACATCGCCTGCCCGCAGTCGGTGGCGCAGCCCGAGAAGTTGATCTTGAACTTCCGGGGCAGGCGCTGGGCGATGGGGTTGCGCAGGAACAGCTCGGTCGTGGCCTGCGCCCACGGGCTGATGTCGAGCACCTCGTACGGGCAGGCCCCGGCGAGGTGGCAGCCGGCGACGTTGCGTACGGTGTCGCCGCAGGCCTCCCGGGTCGTGAGCCCCACCGAGGCCAGCAGCCGCAGCACCTCGGGCACCTCCCGCAGCTGCACGAAGTGGAACTGCACGTTCTGGCGGGTGGTGAGGTGGCCCCAGCCCCGGGAGTAGCGCTCGGCGACGTGCCCGAGCAGCTCGAGCTGGTCGGGGTGCAAGCGGCCGTGGGGGACCTTCACCCGCACCATCTGGTTCGTGCCGCCCTGGCGCTGGCCGTAGATCCCCTGGTTGAGCCGGATCACCCGGAACTCGTCCTCGGCCAGCGAGCCGGCGAGGTACTCCTCCATCGCGGCTTCGAACCGGTCGATCTCGTCGGCGACCTCGGCGGGGAGCGGCCGGGTCCGCAATGCCTCCACGGAGATGGCCATGGGTTCCTCCAACGGAACGGGCGCGCCGGCGCCCGGGTACGGGGGTGGGGGCGGGACGGGGAGCGGCGGCCGGTCAGGCGGCTGCCGCGGCGGCCGGCGGACACATCTCGTCGCGCACCTCGTGAGGGGTGCGACCCTCCGAGATGCTCGGGGCGCCACCGTCGCGGATCACGGGGCACATCGTAGGCGATTCGCCGCCGAAATGCCAGCGTCAGGGTCGGAAATTTTCCCGACCCATGGATCAGGTTTCGGCGGGGCGCGGTCCGCCCCGGCGATCCGGGGGTGGCCTCCCGGCGCGTGCGAGGATGCCCGCATGCGCTGGTCGCAGCTGTTCGGGCACACCTGGCGGGACGACCCGGCGGACGCCGAGGTGCCGAGCCACCGGCTGCTGGTCCGGGCCGGCTACATCCGCCGGGTCGCCTCGGGCATCTACGCCTGGCTGCCGCTGGGGCGGCGGGTGCTGGCGCGGGTCGAGCGGATCGTGCGCGAGGAGATGGACGCCGCCGGCGCCTCGGAGGTGCTGCTGCCGATCGTGCAGCCCCTGGAGCCGTGGCAGCGCACCGGCCGGGAGCAGGCGTACGGGCCCCTGATGTTCCGGCTCACCGACCGCCGCGAGGCCCGCTACTGCCTGGCCCCGACCGCCGAGGAGGTGATCACGTCCCTGGTGGCGGGGGAGGCGACCTCCTACCGGGACCTGCCCCGCAACCTGTACCAGATCGGCTGGAAGTACCGCGACGAGCTGCGACCCCGGTTCGGGCTGCTGCGGGCCCGGGAGTTCCTGATGAAGGACGCCTACTCCTTCGACGTCGACGCCGCCGGTCTCGAGCGCTCGTACCGGGCGATGTTCGACGCCTACCGGCGGACCTTCGAGCGCTGCGGTCTGGAGGTCCGGGCCGTCGAGGGCTCCTCCGGGGAGATCGGCGGTGAGGTGAACCACGAGTTCATGGCCGTCGCCGCGGTGGGTGAGGACGACTTCGTGTGGTGCCGGTCGTGCGACCACGCCGCCAACGTCGAAGTGGCCCGCCGGGGCGGCCCGCCCCCGTCGGTGGCGCCGCCCGCCCCGGCGGCACCGCCGATGGAGGAGGTCCCCACCCCCGGGGCGGCCTCGATCCCCGAGGTCGCGGCGCTGGTGGGCGTGGAGCCGTCCGCCCTGGCGAAGGTCCTGGCCTTTGAGGTCGACGGCGAGCTGGGCCTTGCCGTGCTGCCCGGCGACCGGGAGCTCAACGAGGTCGCCCTGGCCCGGGCCGTCGCCCCGGCCCGGGTGCGTCTCCTGGGCGACGAGGACTTCGCCGCCCGCCCGGACCTGCCCCGCGGGTTCCTCGGCCCGCACCATCCCGCGGCGTCGCTCGTCGTCGTCGACCGCTGGGTGACGCCGGGCTCGGTGTGGGTGACCGGCGCGAACACGGTCGACCACCACGTGCGCAACGCCGTGGCCGGCCGGGACTTCCCCGTGGACCGGGCCGCCGACCTCGCCGTCGTGCGGGCCGGTGATCCCTGTCCGGTCTGCGGCGGGGAGCTGGGCGTCGACCGGGGGATCGAGGTCGGTCAGGTGTTCCAGCTCGGGACGAAGTACTCCGAGGCGCTCGGGGCCACCTATACCGACGCCGAGGGGCGGAGCCACCCGATGGTCATGGGGTGCTACGGCATCGGCATCAGCCGGATCGTCGCCGCGGTCGTGGAGCAGCATCACGACGAGGCCGGAATCGCCTGGCCGCCGGCGCTGGCGCCGTTCCGGCTCCAGCTCATCGCCCTCGCCGGCGAAGGCGTGCGCGAGGCGGCCGAGCGTCTCTACGACCGCCTGCGCGGAGCCGGGGTGGAGGTCCTCTACGACGACCGCGACGCCCGGGCGGGGGTGAAGTTCGCCGACGCCGACCTCGTCGGCCTGCCCCTCCAGGTGATCGTCGGGCCCCGGGGGCTCGCCGCCGGCCTCGTCGAGCGCAAGCACCGCCGCAGCGGCGGGCGCGACGAGGTGCCGATCGACGACCTCGACGCGATCCTGGCCTCGTGAGGCTCCCCGTCCGGCCGCCGGTGCCCCCGATGCTCGCCCGGGCCGCGCCGGTCCTGCCGGTCGGGCCGGGCTGGTGGTACGAGCCGAAGTGGGACGGCTTCCGCTGCCTGGTGTTCCGCGACGGCGACGACCTCGTGCTGCAGAGCCGCAACGGCCGGCCCCTCCAGCGCTACTTCCCGGAGCTCGCCGGGCCGCTGCGTGCCGGACTGCCCCGCCGGGTCGTGCTCGACGGGGAGCTCGTGGTCATGACCGACGCCGGACTCGACTTCGACGCGCTGAGCGCCCGGATCCACCCCGCCGCCGGCCGGGTCGCGCGCCTCGCCGCGGCGTCGCCGGCGGCGTTCGTGGCCTTCGACCTGCTCGCCGACGGCGCCGACCGGCGAGCCGAGCCCACGGCCCGGCGCCGAGA
>CALEDW010000190.1 GCA_937949585.1 uncultured Acidimicrobiia bacterium | reverse complement strand
GACGAGCCCGGCGCTCAGGAGCAGCTCGCCGAGGCGCTTCGGGCGGGCGGCATCCCTCCGGTCGCCCGCCCGACCGGCGGGCCCGGCCGTAGGGGGCGCGTCCGGGTGCGGCCCGTCGCCGTTGGGTGGGGGGCCGGCGAGCGCGGCCGCCGGCCCGGCCGCGGTTTCGTCGGCCGCGGCCTCCTCGGCGTCGTCGTAGTCGTCGACGTCCGGCGGGGTCTCGACGGCCTCGAGGTAACGCTCAAACGCCTCCTGCGCTTCACGGCGCGGCCGCAGCAGCCCCATCAGCACCCGCCCCCTCCACGTTGCGGGCTCGGTAAGGCGCCCAACGGCGACGGAAGGCGCGAATCGACCGAGGGACCGCACCATTCGGGATGGTCTGCCGCGGTCGTACGGCAGCCCGCCGACGCCCCGACCAGGCAAGATGCAACCGCCACGTCCATGGCATCGGCGCGACGACGCGGCACCTGTAGCGGTGCCGCGTCGTGGAACGGGGATCGGTTCCGGCCCGGCGGCCGGTCACCCGGCCGTCGGGGAGGTCACTTCTTGGTGCGACCCTTCGCCGGGCCCGACTCGATCTTGGCCAGCACGTCCCGGCTGGAGAGGATGAGCAGCTCCTCACCGTCGACGGTGATCTCGGTACCGCCGTACTTCGAGTAAACGACGGTGTCGCCCACGGCGATGTCCAGCGGGATGAGCTCCCCAGTCTGCTCGGCCCGCCGGCCCGGCCCCACGGCCAGGACCTCGCCCTGCTGCGGCTTCTCCTTGGCGGTGTCGGGGATCACGAGACCCGAGTGGGTGGTCTCCTCCGCCTCACCGGGACGCACGACGATGCGGTCCTCGAGTGGCTGCAACTTCATGGGCTGGCCTCCGCGCTCAGGCTTCCGGTTCTCTCGGTCCCGCGGGGCTGAGCCCCCGGGCGGCCCCGCAGCACCGGGCGCCGTCGGGCACCTGCCGCCGGCACGCCACGGGGTTTGGCACTCTCGGGGTCCGAGTGCCAACGAGGCTAGCACTCCCGGGTCGCGAGTGCAAACGCAGCCGACGCGGGGCGCGCCGCCCGCCTCCCCTCAGCCGCCGAGCGGGGCCGACGGGTCGATCCCGCCGTCGAGGGGATCCGGGCCCCGGGCCCGCAGGCGGCGGAAGCCGGTGGCCGCGATCATCGCCGCGTTGTCGGTGCACAGGACGCGGTCGGGAAGCACCACCCGCAGCCCGGCGGCGTCACCCGCCTCCAAGGCCCGCAGCCGCAGCCGGCTGTTGGCGGCCACGCCACCGCCGAGCGCCACGGCGCGCACCCCGGCGGCCCGGGCGGCGGCGACGAGCTTGGCGACCAGCGTGTCGACGACGGCCTCCTGGAACGCCGCCGCGACGTCGGCGACCGGCACCTCGGGATGGTCGCGGCGGTGCAGGGCCACCGCGGTCTTCAGGCCCGAGAACGAGAAGTCCAGGCGATCGTCGGCCACCGGACGGGGGAAACGCACCGCCGTCGGGTCGCCGCGCGTCGCCACCCGGTCGATGGCGGGACCGCCCGGGTAACCGAGACCGAGCAGCCGCGCCACCTTGTCGAAGGCTTCCCCGGCGGCGTCGTCGTAGGTCTGGCCCAACAGCACCGCCCGCCCCGGGCCGTCGACCCGCGCCAGCAGGGTGTGGCCCCCGGAGGCGACCAGCACCACGAACGGGGGGGCCAGCTCGGGCTCCTCCAGCCAGACGGCCTCGCAGTGCGCGTCGAGGTGGTTCACGGCCACGTAGGGCAGGCCCGCGGCGAGCGCGAGGGCCTTGGCCGCCGCCACCCCCACCAGCAGCGACCCGGCGAGGCCGGGGCCTCGGCATACGGCCACCGCCTCGAGCCCCTCGAGGGGCACGCCGCCCTCGACGAGCGCCTCGGCGACCACCGGCCCGACCAGCTCGACGTGGGCCCGGCCGGCGATCTCGGGCACCACCCCACCGTAGGGCGCGTGCCGCTCGGCCTGGCCGGCCACCACGTTCGAGCGGATCTCCCGGCCCTCCACGACCACCGCGGCGGCCGTCTCGTCGCAGCTCGTCTCGATGCCGAGCACCGCGCCGCTCCGGGCCGTCACCGCCGTCTCCCCGGTCCCACCCGCCCGGGCGGGCCCTGCGCCACGGCCGGTCACCACCGGTGCAGCGGTTCGACGACGGTGGGGCCACCCACCCCAGCCTCGATCCGCTCCAGCAGCTCGGCGTAGGCCCGGGTCTGGGTGTCGTGGGCCCACATCACCAGGGCGTCCTCCCCGGTGTCGGCGTAGTAGCCGGCCCGCACCCCCACCGGCACGAAGCCGAACCGGCGGTACAGCGCCTGGGCGCCCCGGTTGGAGAGGCGCACCTCCAAGGTCAGGGCCTGGGCGCCCCGCCGGATCGCCTCCCGGGTGATCGCGAGCAGGAGCCGGGTGCCGATCCGGTGCCGCCGGAGAGCCGGGTCCACGGCGATGGTGGTGACGTGGCCCTCGTCGACGGCGAGCATGACGCCGGCGTAGCCGACCACCCGGCGCCCGACCCGGGCCACCACGTAGGCCCGGCTGGTGCGCAGCGCGAGCTCGGAGAGGAACAGCGACAGCCCCCACGGCCGCGGGTACACCTGGGCCTCGATGGCCAGCACCTGCCGGAGGTGGCGGCGGCGCATCGGCCCGATGTGGACGGGCAGCGCCGTGAACTCGGCGGGTGGCTCAGCCGCCATCACCGTCTCCCGGCAACCCGGACGACCCGGACGACCCGGCCGGCACCCCCGACCCCGACGCGACCGCGGCGCCGAGCTCGGCGTCGCTCGGACGCAGGTACCAGGGTGTGAGCTCGGCGGGGCTGCAGAACTCCTCGCGCTCCAGGCGCGCCAGCGCGAGCTCCACCAGCGCCGCGGCCGAGGGCAGGTGCAGGTCGGGCCCGGCGATCTCCACGTGGTCGAGACCGTCGAACACCTCTCGATGGGCCAGGATCCCCGCCCCGGCCAGCAGCACCTCCTCGCGGGCGGCGAGCAGCTCGGCGGCGAGCTCGTCCGGGGTGGCGACGCCGTAGTCGCCGTCGCGGGACAGCCCGCCGGGCACCGGCCGGTACCGGGCGTAGAACACCTCGCGGCGACGGGCCGGCAGCGCCACCACCACCCGCCGGTGGGTGTGGCGCAGCGGGAAAGCCACCAGGTCGGGGCTGCCGACGGCCACGACCGGCACCCCGAGGGCCTGGGCGAGCACCCGGGCCGTGGTGACCCCCACCCGCAGGCCCGAGTAGAGCCCGGGGCCCCGGCCCACCGCCACCGCCGCCAACGTCCGCAGGCTGGTGCCGGTCAGCTCGCACAGGCGGGCGATGGCGGGGGCGAGCAGCTCGGCGTGGCGGCGGTCGGCGGCGAGGCGCAGCTCGGCGGCGACGCCCGAGGCGTCGCCGAGCGCCACCGCGAGGTGCCCGGTGGCGGTGTCGAGGGCGAGGACGCTCACGGCGCCGGCTCCGGGTCCTCGACGCCGCCCGGCCGGTCGAGGTGCGCCAGGCGCGCCGCCCACTGCGGCCCGGTGGCCCGGAGGCGGAGCACCCGGTCGT
>CALEDW010000189.1 GCA_937949585.1 uncultured Acidimicrobiia bacterium | reverse complement strand
GCCGGCGTACCGGCCGACGTGCTGCGTCGGGCCGGGATCACCAGCGGCGGCTGAGCCCCGCACCCGGACGGCCGGCCGCCGCGTCCCGGCCCTTTCAGCTCCCCACCGGATGGCCGAGGTCGGCCGCGGTCAGCACGGCGTGGTACGGCACGCCGTGGGCGGCGATGCGGTCGGCGGCCGCACCACCCCGGTCGACGAGCACCGCAGCGGCCACCACCCGGGCGCCGAAGGCGACCACCGCGTCGGCGGCCGCGGCCAGGGCGGCGCCGGTGGTGGCGGTGTCCTCCACCACCAAGACCCGATCCGAGCGCTGCAGCGGACCGGCGATGCGACCGGCGATGCCGTGGCCCTTCGCCTCCGGTCGCACCGCGAAGGCGCGGCGCCCGCTCACGAAGGCGACGGCGAGGGCCACCGGCACGGCGCCCATCGCCATCCCGCCCACCGCGTCGAACTCGAGGTCGCCCACCGCCTCCAGCACGGCCTCACCCACGAGCTCGAAGCAATCACCCCGGAAGGTGACGGACCGGCCGTCGAGGTACCACGTGCTGGTCGCGCCCGAGGAGAGCGTGAAGTTGCCCTCGCGGATCGCGTGGTCCCGAAGGGCCGCGGCCAGCGCCGCCTGCCTCGGCGTCACCGCCGCGGTCCTCTCACCACCGTGCCGACGACCCGTGCCGCCGGCGGTGCGGGAGGGCACCCGGTGGGACGGCCGGCCACGGCTCAGCCGGTCGCGACCGTCGGGCGGCACCCGGCGGCGGTCAGGAACCCCGAGAGGAGCACGAGCCCGTCGCTCGAACCGAGCAGGGCGTCGCAGGCACGCTCCGGGTGGGGCATGAGCCCGACCACGTTGCCGCTCTCGTTGCACACGCCGGCGATGTCGTCGAGGCTCCCGTTGGGGTTCTCCAGGTAGCGCAGCACCACCCGCCCTTCGGCGCGCAGGCGGGTCAGCGTGGCGTCGTCGCAGGTGTAGCACCCTTCGAAGTGGTTCACCGGGAGCTGCAGCACCGATCCGGGCACCGCCGCGGCGGTGAGGACGTCGGCCGCCGTCTCCACCCGGACGGGAACCGTCGCGCACACGAAGCGCAACCCCGCGTTGCGCATCAACGCCCCCGGGAGCATCCCCGACTCGCAGAGCACCTGGAACCCGTTGCAGATCCCCAGGACGGGCATCCCTGCACGCGCCGCCGCGCGCACCGCCTCCATCACGGGTGAGAACCGGGCGATCGCGCCGGCCCGCAGGTAGTCGCCGTGGGCGAAGCCCCCGGGCAGGATCACGGCGTCGGCGCCCGCCAGCGAGCGCTCCCGGTGGAAGACGATCTCGGGTGCAGCGCCCAGCCGGTCGCACACCGTCGCCACGTCGAGCTCGCAGTTCGTCCCGGGGAACTGCACGACCGCGACCCGCACGCTCACGGCCCGCTCCCCTCGGCGGCACGCACCTCGATCCGGTAGTCCTCGATCACCGGGTTGGCCAGCAGGGTCCGGCACAGCTCGTCGGCCCGTCGCTCCGCCGCGGCGGCGTCGGGGGCCCGCAGGTGCAGGGTGATGAGCTTGCCGATGTGCACCCCGCGGGCGTCGGGATGACCGAGGGCGGCCAGCGCCCGTTCCACGGCGGCGCCTTCCGGGTCGCGGATCCCGGCCCGGGGGGTCACCTCCACCTTCACCAGGTACGGGACGCCGGTCCCGTCGTCGCCGCCCGCCATCACGGCGAGGCTACCGGGCCCTTTCGACGGGCGGACCGTACCAGTCGGCGAAGGAGCGGCCGGTGAGCCGCTCGTAGGCCTCGACGTAGCGACGCCGGGTCTGGTCCACCACCTCCGGGGGCAGCGACGGCGCCGGGGGCCGCCGGTCCCAGCCGAGCCGGAGGTAGTGGTCGCGCACGAACTGCTTGTCGAACTGCTCCGGGGAGCCCCCGGGCTCGTAGGCGTCGGCGGCCCAGTAGCGGGACGAATCCGGGGTGAGGACCTCGTCGATAAGCAGGAGCTCCCCGTCGCGCAGGCCGAACTCCAGCTTGGTGTCGGCGAGGATGAGCCCGGCCGCCCGGGCGTGCTCGGCACCCCGTGCGTAGACGGCCAGCGTCAGGTCGCGGATCCGCCCCAGGCGTGCGGCACCCACCAGCGCCGCGGCCTGCTCCTCGGTCAGCGGCTCGTCGTGGCCCGCGTCGGCCTTGGTGGTGGGCGTGAACAGCGGTTCCGGCAGGGCGTCGGCACGGCGGAGGCCCGCCGGCAGGCGGCGGCCCCACACCGTGCCGTGGCGTTCGTACTCGGCCCAGGCGCCGCCGAACAGGTACCCGCGGGCGATGCACTCGATCCGGATCGGCTCGGTCCGCCACACCAGCATCCCCCGCCCGTCGGCGTCGGGGCGGGCCGCGGCGGGCAGGTCGTCCGGGCGCACGCTGATGCAGTGGTGGGGGACGAGATCGGCGACCCGGTCGAAGAAGAACGCCGACAGCGCGGTGAGGATCCGGCCCTTGTCGGGGATCTCGTCCGGCAACACCACGTCGAACACCGAGATGCGGTCGGTCGCCACGATGAGCAGGCGGTCGTCGTCCACCTCGTAGAGCTCACGCACCTTCCCGGAGTACCGGTGGGGGAGGGCGATCACGGTTGCTCCGGGCGGTCGAGGGCGTCGACGACGCGTGCCGCCCCGGCCAGCGCCGGGGCGGGGTCGAAGCAGGCGTCGAGGCGCTCGACGCCGAGCCGCTCCCGTACCACGGGGTCGTCGGCGAGCGCCTCTCGGAACGGCAGTCCGGTCTCCCAGGTCCGCGCCGCGGCGGCCTGCACCACCCGGTAGGCCTCGTCCCGGCCGAGCCCGCCGGCGACGAGCGCCAGCAGCACCGCCTGCGAGTACACCAGCCCGCCGGACGCGTCCAGGTTGGCCCGCATCCGTTCCGGGTGGACCACCAGACCCTCCACGAGCTCGCGCAGGCGCACCAGGACGTGGTAGGCGAGCAGGCAGGAGTCGGGCAGGATCACCCGCTCCACCGACGAGTGGGAGATGTCGCGCTCGTGCCACAGCGCGACGTTCTCGAGCCCGGCGGTGAGGTTGGCCCGCAACAGCCGGGCCAACCCGCAGAGTTGCTCGGAACGCACAGGGTTGCGTTTGTGGGGCATCGCCGACGAGCCCTTCTGCGCCCCGGCACGGAACGGCTCCTCCACCTCCCGCACCTCGGTACGGGCGAGGTGGCGGATCTCCAGGGCCACCGCCTCGACGGTGGCGCCCACCGAGGCGCAGGCCCACAGCAGCTCGGCGTGACGGTCCCGGGCCACCACCTGGGAGGCCGGGACCGGCTGCAACCCCAGCCGTTCGCAGACGAACTGCTCGACGAACGGATCGACGTTGCTGTAGGTGCCCACCGCCCCGGACAGCTTGCCGACCGCGACGGTCCGGCGGGCGCGGCGCAGACGCTGCCGGTCGCGCCGGACCTGGAGGGCGAACAGCGCCAGCTTGGCCCCGAAGGTGGTCGGCTCGGCGTGCACCCCGTGGGTCCGTCCCACCATGAGGGTCGTGCGGAACTCCCGAGCCCGGGCGCTGAGCACCCGATCGAGCGCCTCGGCGGCGCCGAGCAGCAGGTCGACCGCCTTCGTGAGCTGCCAGGCCAATGCCGTGTCGACCACGTCGGACGACGTGAGCCCGTAGTGCACCCAGGCCCCGTGGGGCGGGCCCACGGCCTCCTGAACCACGTCGACGAAGGCGGCAACGTCGTGGTCGGTCACCCGTTCACGCGCCTCCACCGCGGCAACGTCGAACGACGCCCGTTCCCGAACGGCTCGTGCCGCCTCTGCGGGGACCACCCCCAGCGCCGCCCACGCCTCGACGGCCAGAACCTCCACCTCGAGCCAGGCCGCGTAGCGCGCCTCGTCGGTGAACAGCGCCGCCATCTCGGGTCGGGAGTAGCGGGGGATCACGGCGCCGCCCCGATGTCGTGCCGGTACTGCATCCCGGGCCAACGGATGCGGTCCACCGCGTCGTAGGCCCGTCGGCGGGCCTCCTCGAGCGTCGCCCCGGTCGCGGTCACGTCGAGCACCCGACCCCCGGCCGTGCGCCACACGTCGCCGTCGCGTCGGGTGCCGGCGTGGAACACCACCACGCCCGGCTGAGCGACCGCCTCCTCGATCCCCTCGATCCGCGCACCCGGGCGCGGGGCGCCCGGGTAGCCCTCGGAGGCCAGCACCACCGTCACGCAGGCCTCGGGACGGAACCGGACGGGGGTGCGCAGGCGACCCTCGGCCGCCTCGGCACAGTGCACGGCCAGGTCGCCGGCCAGGCGGGGTACGACCACCTGGCACTCCGGGTCGCCGAACCGCACGTTGTACTCCAACAGTTTGGGGCCCTCGGCGGTGAGCATGAGCCCGGCGTAGAGCACCCCCTGGTAGGGGATCCCGTCGGCGGCCAACGTCCGCAGCGTCGGCGCGACGATGCGCTCCATCACCTCGCCGACCAGCACGTCGTCGACGCCGGGGACGGGGCTGAACGCACCCATCCCGCCGGTGTTCGGGCCGGTGTCACCGTCGCCGAGGCGCTTGTGGTCCCGGGCGGGGGCCAGGGGCACGCCTTCGGGCGAACCGTCACAGAGCACCAGCAGCGACAGCTCTGGGCCGCTGAGGCCCTCTTCGACCACGATCCGTCGCCCGGCATCGCCGAAGGCCGCGCCGGACAGGTAGGCCCGCACCGCCTCCCGGGCTTCGGGGAGGGAGTCGGTGACCAGCACGCCCTTGCCCGCCGCCAGCCCGTCGGTCTTCACGACGTAGGTGCCGGGCAAGGTGTCCAGCCAGGCCAGGGCCGCCGCCTCCTCCCCTGCGCCGAAGGTGGCGTACCGGGCGGTCGGGACCCCGGCCCGGGCGCAGACCTCCTTCATCCAGGCCTTGGAGCCCTCGAGGCGGGCGGCGGCCCGGGACGGCCCGAACACGCGGGGGCCGGCGCCCCGCAGCTCGTCGGCCAGCCCGTCGACGAGCTGCGCCTCGGGTCCGATCACCACCAGGTCGAAGGTCTCGATCCCTCCCAACGCCGCCTCCAGCGGCAGGCACGCCGCGACCTCGGCGATGCCGTCGTTGCCCGGCGCGGCGGCCACCGCGTCGACCACCTCCGAGCGCGCCAGCGCCCAGCAGAGCGCGTGCTCCCGGCCCCCGGACCCGACGACGAGGACGTTCACGCCGCGGTGGGGAGGACCACCGTCTGGTCCCGGGCCGGGCCGACCGACACGAACGTGACCGGCACCTCGGCCAGCTCCTCGATGCGCTCCAGGTACCTCCGGGCCGCCGCCGGCAGGTCGTCGAGGTGGCGCACCTCGGTGAGGTCGCATTGCCAGCCGGGCAGGGTCTCGTACACCGGTTGCACCTTGTGCAGCACCGATTGGTGGTAGGGCACGTGCTCGTAGCGCGTACCGTCCGGTCCGTCGTAGGCCACGCAGATCCGCACCTCGGGGAACGGCGCGAGCACGTCGAGCTTGGTGATCGCCAGCTCGGTGCAGGTGTTGAGCGCCACGGCGTGGCGCAGCATCACCGCATCGAGCCACCCGGGGCGGCGGCGGCGCCCCGTGTTCGTGCCGAACTCTTGGCCCCGGGCCACCAGTTCGTCGCCCACCGGGTCGCCTTCGGGCAGCTCGGTGGGGAAGGGGCCGGCCCCGACCCGGGTGGTGTAGGCCTTCGTCACGCCGATCACCCGGTCGATCGCCCGGGGCCCGACACCGGCACCGGTGCAGACCCCACCGGCGACCGGGTTGGAGGACGTCACGAAGGGGTAGGTGCCGTGGTCGAGGTCGAGGAAGGTCGCCTGGGCCCCCTCGAAGAGCACACGCCGCCCGTGGGCGAGCGCACGGTGCACCAGGTGCACGGTGTCGTCGATGAGCGGCTCGAGTCGAGGGGCCATCGCCAGGTAGCGCTCACAGATCCCGGCGGCGTCCATGGGCAAGCGGTTGTACACCTTGGCGAGCACGCCGTTGCGCTCCCGGAGCACGAGCTCGAGCTTCGCCCGGAAGATCTTCTCGTCGAGCAGGTCCTGGACCCGCAGGCCGACCCGGAGGGCCTTGTCGGCGTAGGCCGGGCCGATCCCGCGCTTGGTGGTGCCGAGCTTGTTGCGCCCCAGGTAGCGCTCGGTGAGCCGGTCGAGCTCCACGTGGTACGGCATGATGAGGTGCGCGTTGCCGGAGAGCCGCACCCGCGAGGTGTCGACCCCCTTCGCCTCGAGCATGTCGAGCTCGGCGATGAGCACCGCCGGGTCCACGACCACCCCGTTGCCGATCACCGGGGTCACCTGCGGGTACAGGACCCCGCTGGGCACGAGCTGGAGTGCGAACACCTCACCACCCACCACGATGGTGTGGCCGGCGTTGTGCCCGCCCTGGTACCGGACGACGAGATCGGACTCGCGGGCCAGGTAGTCGGTGAACCGCCCCTTGCCCTCGTCACCCCACTGGGTGCCGACGATCACCGTGCCCGGCACGACCGGCTCCCGCTCGGGGGACGGCGGGGCGCCCCGCGCCCATCCCCGGTCCGGATGGCACCCACGTTGGACGCAGGCTAGTCCGTCGCGACGGCCGCCGCCGCCGGCGACCCTCAGGCGCCGACCGTCTCGGCGGCGGGTCGGAACACCAGGCCCTCCGGGGTGGCGTCCACCACGACCCGGTCGCCTTCCCGGTACTCACCCTGCAGCAGCGCCAACGCCAGCGGGTCGGCGATCTCCCGCTGGATGACCCGCCGCAGCGGACGGGCCCCGAAGTCGGGGTCGTAGCCCACCCGGGCCAGGTGGGCCCGGGCCGCATCGGTGAGCTCGAGGTGCAGGCCCCGCTCCGCGAGCCGGGCGGCGAGCCGGCGCACCTGGATGTCCACGATCTTCGCCAGGTGCTCGTCGCCGAGGCGGTGGAACACCACGATCTCGTCGATCCGGTTGACGAACTCCGGCTTGAAGTGGCTGCGGACCGCCGCCATCACCACCGCCTCGTCGGCGCCGGCGCCGAGGTTGGAGGTCATGATCAGCACCGTGTTCGTGAAATCGACGGTGCGTCCCTGACCGTCGGTGAGGCGACCGTCGTCCATGAGCTGGAGCAGCACGTTGAACACGTCGGGGTGTGCCTTCTCGATCTCGTCGAGCAGGATCACCGCGTAGGGCCGCCTCCGGATCGCCTCGGTGAGCTGGCCGCCCTCCTCGTAGCCCACGTAGCCGGGCGGCGCCCCCACCAGACGAGAGACGGTGTGCTTCTCCATGTACTCGCTCATGTCGATGCGCACCATCGCCCGCTCGTCGTCGAAGAGGAACTCGGCGAGCGCCCGGGCCAGCTCCGTCTTGCCCACACCGGTGGGCCCGAGGAACAGGAACGACCCGATCGGACGGTTCGGGTCGGACAACCCGGCCCGGGAACGACGGATGGCGTTGGCGACCACCCGGACCGCCTCGTCCTGTCCGACCACGCGTTCGTGCAGCACGTCCTCCATCCGCACGAGCTTGGCCACTTCGCCCTCCATGAGCCGGCTCACCGGGATGCCGGTCCAACGGGAGACGATCTCGGCCACGTCCTCCTCGTCGACCTCCTCCTTGAGCATCTTGCGGTCGCGCTGCAACTCGTCGAGCCGGTCGGTCTTGGCCTGGATCTCCTGCTCGATCTCCCGCATCGTGCCGTAGCGGAGCTGCGCGGCCCGCTCCAGGTCGCCTTCCCGCTCCGCTCGCTCGGCGTCGGTGCGGGCCTGCTCGAGACGCTCCTTGAGCTCGCGGATCTCGGTGATCGCCTCCCGCTCGGCCTGCCAGTGCGCGACCATGCCGTCGCGCTGCTCGGCCAGCTCGGCCAGCTCGGCCTCGATGGCCTCCAGGCGCTGGCGCGACGGCTCGTCGGTCTCCTTGGCCAACGCCGCTTTCTCGATCTCCAGCTGGCGGATCCTCCGCTCCACCACGTCGATCTCGAAGGGCATCGAGTCGATCTCGATGCGCAGCCGGCTGGCCGCCTCGTCGATGAGGTCGATCGCCTTGTCGGGCAGGAACCGCCCGCTGATGTAGCGGTGTGACAGCACTGCGGCGGCCACGAGCGCCGCGTCCTGGATACGGACCCCGTGGTGCACCTCGTAGCGCTCCTTCAGCC
>CALEDW010000188.1 GCA_937949585.1 uncultured Acidimicrobiia bacterium | reverse complement strand
GGTGGCCCGTCGCCCCGGGCTCACGCTGGGGATCGACGAGCTGCTGGCGCCCTGAGGACGCGGCGGTGCAGGCGGGCGGAGGGGGGCGCGACCGGCGGGCCCGGGAGCGGATCCTGGAGGCCGCCTACGCCTGCGTGGCCCGGTTCGGGCTGGCCAAGACCACGGTCGAAGACGTCACGAAGGAGGCGGGGATCTCCCGGGCCAGCCTGTACCGGGTGTTCCCCGGAGGGCGGGAGCAGCTCCTGCGGGAGACGGTGGCCTGGGAGATGGAACGCTTCTTCCGCTCCCTGGCGGCTGCGGTGGCCGAGGCGTCCGACTTCCCGACGATGGTCGAGACCGGGCTGGCGTTCGCGCGGCAGGCCGTACGGGAGCACGCGGTCCTGCAGAAGGTGCTGGTGACCGAACCGGACCGGCTCCTGCCGTTGCTCACCGTCGAGTCGCACCGGCCGCTGCGCTACGTCACCGCGTACCTGCGCCCGTACCTGGAGCGCGAGCGGGTCGCCGGGCGCCTGGCCCCCGGCGTGGATCCCGAGCTCGCCGCCGACTACATCGCCCGGATGCTGCTCTCCCTCATCACGTCGCCGGGCCGCTGGGGGGAGCTCGACGACCCGGCGGCCCTGCGGTCGCTGGTGCGCCACGAGCTGCTGGGCGGGATCGCCCGGGGGCTCGGGGGCGGAGCACCGCCGCCGGGCGACCGGGTGTGACGCACGACACGGTGAAGCGCATTGACGTCGAGACGATCCTTGCCTTATCGTCTCAGCCGTGACGGTCCGTCAGGTGACCGTGCAGCGCGGCGAGCCCCGGCACGGAACCCGGGGGCGTAACCCCGCGCCGCCTCCCGCGGCGGCGCCGGTGGAGGAGCGGATCCTCACCGCCGCCGCGGCGTGCATCGCCCGGGTCGGGGTGGGCAAGACCACCCTCGACGACGTCGCCCGGGAAGCCGGGTGCTCGCGGGCCACCGTCTACCGCTACTTCGGCGGCAAGGAGGAACTGCTCGTCGCGCTCGTGCACGCCGAGGCGGCACGGCTCCTCGACGCCGTGCGGCGGGCGGCCGACGGGGCCGGCGACGACCTCGGGGACGCGCTCGTGGCGATGGCGGTCACCGCCGCCCGCTGCCTCAGCGGCCACAACGCCTTGCGGTTCGTGCTCGCCCACGAGCCGGAGGTGCTCTTGGGGTTCCTCGCCTTCGACGGCGGCGACCGTTTCCTGCAGCGGGCCGCCGCCGCGCTCGCTCCGACCTTCGCCCGCTGGGTCGGTCCCGAGCACGCCGAGCGCGCCGCCGAGTGGTGCACCCGCGTGTTGCTCGCGTACCTCACCCCGTTCGGGTCGGTGCCCGCGGCCCTCACCGACGAGGCCGAGGCGCGCCGGCTCATTCACACGTTCGTCCTGCCCGGCGTCGCCGGGCTGGCCGGGCGCACGCCCGTGCTCACCGGTTGAGGGGGGTCCACCATGTCCACGAACTTCGAGATCCTGGGCCGTGAGGAGGTCGACGACCTCGAGGCGATCCTGTCGATCACCAACACCGACGTCGACGAGATCGTGCACACCGTCCGGGCCCATTCCGACGCGCTGTTCACCTGGGACTACGAGCGTTCCCGACCGGCGCTGGTGAAGCTCTACGAGAAGGCGAAGTCGTCGCAGTGGAACGCCAGCACCGACCTCGACTGGTCGATCGAGGTGGACCAGGCGACGGTGGTGCTCAACAACATCGCGCAGAACCAGATGATCCCGAACTTCGACCTCACCGGCACGCCGTTCGAGAGCTGGGGCGAGGACGAGTGGATCCAGCTGGGTATCGAGAGCCAGAACTGGACGCTGTCGCAGTTCATGCACGGGGAGCAGGGCGCGCTCATCTGCACGGCGCAGATCGTCGAGACCGTCCCCTGGATCGACGCGAAGTACTACGCCGCGACCCAGGTGATGGACGAGGCCCGCCACGTGGAGGTGTTCGCCCGGTACCTCGACGAGAAGCTCTCCGGGCACTACCCGATCAACGCCCACCTGCGGATGCTGCTCGACGACATCATCGCCGACAGCCGGTGGGACATGACCTACCTGGGCATGCAGATCATGGTCGAGGGCCTGGCGCTGGCCGCGTTCGGGTTCATGCACCAGATGACCACCGAGCCGCTGCTGAAGAAGATGTTGCGCTACGTGATGGCCGACGAGGCGCGCCACGTCGCCTTCGGGGTGCTCAGCCTGCAGGAGTTCTACCAGGAGCTCTCCGGCCCCGAGATCCGGGAGCGTCAGGAGTTCGCCTTCGAGGCCGCGGTGCGCATGCGCGACCGCTTCCTCCAGCAGGAGGTCTGGGAGCGGATGGGCGTCGACGTCCGGGAGGCGCTGAAGCTGGTCGTCCAGGACGACGGGCGCAAGGTGTTCCAGGCCATGCTCTTCTCGAAGATCGTCCCCAACTGCAAGAAGCTCGGCCTGCTCGACGCCGCCGACGGGTGGCTGCGGCAGCGGTTCACCGAGCTCGGGGTGATCGGCTTCGAGGACTGGGTCGACACCGGCAGCGAGTACGCCGCGCTCGACGAGGTGGCCAAGGACCGGGAGGCCCGGACGGCCTGAGCCGCCGGGCCGGCGCGGGATCCGGGCCGGCCACGGCCCGGACACCACTCGGATAGCCTCGCCGCAATGGCCGCCCCGGTCCGCCTCGCCTTCCTCGGTGGTCTCGGCGAGATCGGCCGGAACTGCTTCTGCCTCGAGGTCGACGGCCGCATCGTCGTCGTCGACTGCGGGATCATGTTCCCCGACCACGACATGCCCGGTGTCGACCTCGTGCTGCCGGACATCACCTGGCTGCGGGAGCGGGCGGAGGCCGTCGAGGCGGTGATCCTCACCCACGCCCACGAGGACCACGCCGGCGGCCTACCGTTCCTGCTGCGCGACGTCCCGGTGCCGATCTACGGATCCGCCCTGTCGCTGGGGCTGGCCCGTCACCGCATCGCCGAGGCCGGGTTGGCGGACCGCACCGAGCTGCGCGAGGTGCGCGACGGCGAGCGGCACCGGATCGGGCCGGTCACCGTCGAGTTCATCCCGGTCACACACTCGGTGCCCCATGCCTTCGCAGCCGCCTACGAAACGCCGGCCGGGGTGATCCTGCACACCGGGGACTTCAAACTCGATCTGACCCCGGTGGACGGGCGGCGCACCGACCTGGCGCTCATCGGCGAGGTCGCCCGCCGCGGGGACGGGGTACTGCTCATGCTGTCCGACTCCACCAACGCCACCCGGCCGGGTTTCACACCCTCGGAGTCGCTCGTCGGGCGGGCCATGCTCGATCTCATGCGGGCCCGTCCCGACCGCCGCTTCATCGTGGCCTCCTTCGCCTCCCACCTGCACCGGGTGCGCCAGGTCACCGAGGCCGCGCTCGCCTGCGGGCGCGTGGTGGCCTTCGTCGGCCGGTCCATGGTCCAGAACGTGACCCTGGCCCGGGAGATGGGCGAGCTGCGCATCCCCGAGGACCGGGTCGTCGGCGTGGAGGACACCGGCCGCTACGCCCCCGGCGAGGTCTGCATCGTCTGCACCGGCTCCCAGGGGGAGCCGATGAGTGCGCTGTCGCTCATGGCCGCGCACGAGCACAAGCACGTGAAGGTCTCCGGCGACGACGTGGTGGTGCTCTCGGCGCACGCCATCCCGGGCAACGAGCACAGCGTCGCCCGGGTGATCGACGCGCTCTACCGGGCCGGGGCCGAAGTCGTGCACGGGGAGGGGGCCGGCGTCCACGTCTCCGGGCACGCCTCGCGGGAGGAGCTGAAGCTGCTCTTGAACCTGGTCCGGCCGCGCTGGTTCGTCCCGGTGCACGGCGAGTACCGCCATCTCGTGCAGCACGCCCGGCTCGCCGAGGAGTGCGGCGTGGCCCCCGAGCGGGTGCTGGTGTGCGAGGACGGCGATCTGCTCACGATCACCGACGGGGTGGTGGAGCGCGAGCCGCAGGCGGTCCCGGCCGGCTACACGTACGTGGACGGCATCGTCGGCGACGTCACGCACGGGGTCCTGCGTGACCGCCGGCACCTGGCCGCCGAGGGCGTCGTGGTGGTGATCGTCACCGTCGATCAGCGGCGGGGCGAGGTGGTGACGGGTCCCGAGATCGTGACCCGGGGCTGGGTGCATGCCGAGGAGGCCGAGGACCTCATCGAGGAGGCGAAGGCCGAGGTGCGGGCCGCGCTGGCCGAGGCCGCCGCCGAGGGGGCCACCGATCCCGACACCGTGCGGCGCCGGGCACGCCGGGCCCTCGGCCGCTTCATCGACGCCCGCACCCGGCGGCGCCCGGCGGTGATCCCGGTGGTCCTGGAGGTCTGAGGGTGATCCGGGACTGGTCCCGGTTCATCGGGGGGCGCGTCGCCCTCGTCACCGGCGCGGGGGCCGGCGTCGGGCGGGCCATCGCCCTCCAGCTCGCCCGGGCCGGCGCCGCGGTCTGGGTCAACGACCTGCACGCCGAGCGCGCCGAGAAGGTCTGCGCGGAGATCGGCGAGGAGGGGGGCGAGGCCCGCCCGGTGGTCGCGGATGTCTGCGACCGGGAGGCGGTGGTCCGGATGCACACCGAGACCGGGCCGCTGGACATCCTCGTGAACAACGCCGGCATCCCCCCCGAGGGGATCACCGTCAAGCCGTTCGTGGAGACCGGCCCCGAGGACTGGGATCCGCTCATCCGGCTGAACCTCGCCGCGGTGCTGGGCGTGACCAGGGCCTACCTGCCGGGGATGATCGAACGGCGCTGGGGTCGGATCCTCACCGTCACCTCCGACGCCGGTCGGCGGGGCGAGCGCAAGCAGGTGGTCTACGGCGCCGCGAAGGCGGCGGCCATGGGCTTCTCGCGCGGGCTCGCCGCAGAGGTGGGCCGGCACGGCGTCACCGTCAACTGCATCGCGCTGGGCACGATGCGTCACGGGGCGCTGGCGGAGGCCATCGAGCGGCACCCCGAGCTCGGTGCGCGCCTGGCCCGCGCCTACCCCGTGGGGCGCCTCGGTGAGGTCGAGGATCCGGCGCCGCTGGCGGTGCTGCTGTGCTCGGACGCGGCGTCGTGGATCACCGGACAGGTCTACCCCGTCGACGGTGGATACTTCCCCGCGCTCTGACGCAGCCGTCGAGCTGCCCACCGGGTACGTCCTCCGCCACCCGACGCCGCGGGACGCCCCCGACGTCGCCGAGGTGGTCACTGCGTGCGACGTCGCCGACTTCGGCGAGCCCGACTTCACTCTCGAGGACCTGCTCGACGACTGGCACCGGCCCCGGTTCGACCCGACCCGTGACGCCTGGTGCGTCACCGGCCCCACCGGCCGCGTCGTCGGGTACGCGTTCTGCTGGGAGGCCGAGCCCGGCCGGGCGCTGGAGGCCGACGCGTACGTGCTCCCCGAGTACGCGGGGCGGGGGCTGGGCAGCACGCTGTGCGATCTCGTGGAGCGGCGGGCCGCAGGCGTCGCGGCGACGGCCGGTGCCGCCGTCACGCTCACGCTGCCGTGCCCGGCCCCCAACACGTCCAAGCGGGCGCTGCTGGAGCGGCGAGGGTTCGAGCACCGCTCCAGCACGCTGCGCCTGCGGATCGATCTGCGCGGGTCGCGCCCTCGCCGGCCGCAGCCGCCGGAGGGGGTGACGATCCGGGCGTTCCGACCGGCCGACGACGCCGAGGCGCTGCGGGACATCCTGGCCGAGGCGTTCGCCGGCCACCACCGCTTCAGCCCCCGGCGCCTCGACGAGTGGCTGCACCTGCGCCTCCTCCACCCGGCCTTCGACCCGGCGCTCTGGCGGATGGCCGAGCACCGGGGCGAGGTCGTCGGGGCGGTGCTCGTCTACGACGTGGGCCGCACCGGCTACCTCTCCAGCGTTGCGGTACGGGAGGCGTGGCGCCGACGCGGGGTCGGCCAGGCCCTGGTCGGCGAGGCGTTCGCGGCCCTGGAGGGACGGGGCCAGATGCGCGTGGTGGTGACGGTCGAGGCGGCCGGGGCGTCCGAGACGGTGCGGCTCTACGAGGCGGCCGGCATGCACGTCCACGAACGCCACGACTGGTACTCCAAGCGCATCCGCCCGGTCCCGACCCGGGAGTGACGCTCGGGCGGCCGCGACGCACCGCCTTCAGCAGGGCCGGGGAGGGTCTGCGCTCGTGCTGTGGTTCGGGTTTTCCAACGGTGCCGGTGTGGCTGGTGAGGCTGCTGTTATGGTGAGTTGATGGCCCGCAGCACCGCTGCCCCGAAGCGCCGGGGGGCGTCCCGGCCCGCGGCGGGCCACCGCCGTCGAGGCGGCCTGCGGGCTGCGCTCGCGGGGTTGGAGGCCCACCGGGACGACGCCGCCGCCGTCGTCCTCGGCGCGTTCGGGGTGCTCGGGCTGCTCGCGCTGGCGACCGGGACCACCGGGCCGCTCGGGGCCGCCGCGGCCGACGCCCTCCGGCTGGCCCTGGGGCGCGCGGCGCCGGCGGTGCCCGCAGGGGCACTGGCCGCGGCCGTGGTCATCGCCCGCCCCTCCACCCCGGAGGCGCCCCGGCGCGCAGCGCGCTCGGCGGTGGGGGTGGCGCTCACCGGCGGTGCGGTCCTGGCCGTGGTGCACGTGGCCGGCGGCGCCCCGGCGCTGGACGCCGCGCCGGAGCGGCTCGCCCGGGCCGGCGGCGTGGCCGGGGCGGTGCTCGTCACACCGGTGGCCCGGGCCGGTGGCGTGGCGGGCGTGCTGGTCGTGGCCCTGGCCGCGGCGGCGCTGGGTGCGATCGTGCTGACCGGGACCCCGTTGCACCGCCTTGCGGCCTCGGCGCTCGCCGCCGGCCGTCGCGCCGCCGGGCTGGGCGGCGCCGGGCTCGCCCGGCTGCTGCGCACGGCGGCGGCCGAACCGGTCGCCCCCCGGGCTGCCGGGTCCGGGCGTGCGGCGCGCTCCGCGTTCCCGGTGCCGGACGGACGGCGTCCCGACGGGTCCCCGGGCGCCGTGCCGGTGGCCGAGGCGACCGACGGGCCGCCGGTGGCCGGGGCGGAGCCACCGGAGGCCGAGGCGTCGGCCGCCGCGGTGGCAGGGTCCGACGCCCACGTGGCGGAGCTCGACCTCCGGCACGACGAGTCGGCGGAGCCGGCGCCGCCGCTCGAAGCCGACCCGGCGGTGCCGGTCGCCGGCCCGGCCGGCGGTGACTGGGCGTTGCCGCCCCGCGACGTGCTGCGGCGTTCCGCGGCCCGGCCGATCGACGAACGGTCCGTGCGCGACGGCGGGGCCGTGCTCGTGGCCACGCTCGCCGAGTTCGGCGTGGAGGCCCGGCTCGTCGGGACGACGGTCGGGCCCACCGTCACCCGCTACGAGCTCGAACTCGCCCCCGGCGTGAAGGTGAGCCGGGTGACCGCCCTCACCCACGACATCGCGTACGCCATGGCGTCGGCCGACGTGCGGATCCTCGCCCCCATCCCCGGGCGGTCCGCGGTGGGCGTGGAGGTGCCGAACCGCCACCGCCAGCTCGTGACCCTCGGCGACGTGCTCGCCTCCGAGGAGGCGCACCGTGCCACCCACCCGCTCGAGGTGGGCCTCGGGCGTGACATCGCCGGGCGCACCCACATGCTCGACCTGTCGGCCATGCCCCACGTGCTCATCTCCGGTCAGACCGGGGCCGGGAAGTCGAGCTGCATCAACAGCATCATCACCTCGCTCCTCATGCGCTGCACCCCGGAGGTGGTGCGGCTCATCCTGATCGACCCCAAGCGGGTGGAGCTCGGCCAGTACGACGGCCTGCCGCACCTCCTCACGTCGGTGGTCACCAACCCCAAGCGCGCCGCGAACGCGCTCGACTGGGCGGTGCGGGAGATGGAGCAGCGTTACGACACGCTGGCCGAGGTGGGGGTGCGAGACATCGCCGCCTACAACGCGGCCTGGGACCGGGGCGAGCTCCCCACGGCCGAGCGTCCCGACCCCTACGGCGGGCGGACCTACGAGCGCATGCCCTACATCGTGGTGGTCGTGGACGAGCTGAACGACCTCATGATGGTGGCGGCGCGGGACGTGGAGCACAGCATCTGCCGACTGGCCCAGATGGCCCGAGCGGTGGGAATCCACCTCGTGATCGCCACCCAACGCCCGTCGGTGAACGTCATCACCGGGGTGATCAAGGCGAACATCCCCAGCCGACTGGCGTTCCGGGTGACGAGCATCGCCGACAGCCGGGTGATCCTCGACCAGGCCGGCGCCGAGCGGCTCATCGGCCAGGGCGACATGCTCCTCGTCACCGCCTCGTCCTCCAAGCCCACGCGCATCCAGGGCTCCTGGGTCGACGAGGCCTGCGTCCGGCGGGTCGTCGCCCACTGGAAGCGCCAGGCGAGCGGTGTCTCCTACGTCGAGGGGTTGCAGGGCGACGACACCCCCGGTGGGCCGGGGGGCGGCGAGCTCGACGACGACGAGCTGCTCGACGAAGCGATGGAGCTCGTGGTACGCAGCGGGCTCGGCTCCACCAGCATGCTGCAGCGCAAGCTGCGGGTCGGGTTCGCTCGCGCCGGCCGGCTCATGGACCTCCTCGAGCGGCGGGGCGTCGTGGGGCCCTCCGAAGGGTCCAAGGCGCGGGCGGTGCTCATGAGCCCCGAGGAGCTCGACGAGCTGCGCTCCCGGGTCTGAGCCCGCGCCGCGTCCGTGTGGCGGGCCGGCTCGCCGAGCTCGGTGGTGCAGACCTGGGTGCAGTCGGGTGTTCCCGGGGCCCCGGGCGCGCACCGCCTACGCTGCCCGCGTGTCAGGCGACCCGGACCTCGACGAGCGCTACCTGCCCGCGCTGCGGGTGGAGACCGCCAGGCTCGCCGAGGTCGTCGGCGGCGCCGCCCCCGAGCTGCGTGTCCCGAGCTGTCCCGACTGGGACCTCGGCACCCTCGCCCGGCACGTCGGGCGGGTCCACCGGTGGGCCACGGCCGTCGTCCGGTCGGGCGCGCCGGTCGACCCGTCGACGCTGCCGCCCGGCACCCCCGACGACCCCGCCGCGCTCCCGGCCTGGCTGCGGGAAGGGGCGGCGGCCTTCGAGGCGACCGTGTCGGCGGGGCCCCTCGACCGGTCCTGCTGGGCCTGGGGGCCCGATCAGCGGGCGCGGTTCTGGGCCCGTCGCATGGCGCACGAGACGTTCGTGCACCGCGTCGACGCCGAGCTCGCCGCCGGGGTCGATCCCGAACCGACCGAGCCGGCACTGGCAGCCGACGCAATCGCCGAGCTCTTCGAGAACGCACCGGCGGTACCGTGGCTCGCCGGCCTCCGGGGTGCAGGAGCCACGATCCACCTGCACGCCACCGACACGCCGGGGGAGTGGCTGGTGTGGCTGGGGCCCGACGGGTGGTCGGTGCGGGCCGAACACGCCAAGGCAGACGTGGCCCTGCGCGGACCGGCCGCCGCCCTGCTCCTCGCCCTGCTCGGCCGCCGCGGCACCGGTGATCTCGAGGTGCTCGGCGACGCCGCGGTCTTCGCCCGCTTCGTCGACCGCTTCGCCTTCTGAGCGCGGGCCGGGGACCTACAGGTCCGGGTCGCCGCCTTCGGCCTCGTCCTGCTCGATCCGGGTGCGCAGCTCTTCGAGCAGCGCTCCGGCGGCCTCGAGGTGCTCCTCGATCCGGGCCACGTACGCCAGCGGCGACGTGTCCGGCACCTCGTCGGTGACCTCGAGCTCCGAGATGATCGCTCCCGCGAACTCCGCCATCGGCTCGGGGACCACGATCGTGCCCTCGGCGCCCGGTCCCGGGGAACTCCACTCGACCATCGTGGTGATCCCGGCCGTCTCGAGCCTGCGGCGCAGGATCTGGGCCTCGAGCCGGCCCCAGGTCCCGAGCTCGACGAGGTCGTCGACCTCCTCGACCGGGCGGGTCACCCGCGGCGGCGCGGGGCTCAACGCCACCCGGCAGTCCGCGCAGCGGGTCGCCGAGCCCACGTACTCGGCGCCGCAGCTC
>CALEDW010000187.1 GCA_937949585.1 uncultured Acidimicrobiia bacterium | reverse complement strand
AGGGTGGAGCCGGTGCCGACGATCCCCGGTCCCATCGCCACGAGGACCAGGCGCGCCCCGAGGACGTGGCGGGCGAGCCAGAACGCCGACGGGAGCGAGACCGCCTCCAGGTCACCGCCGAAGGCGTGCCCGGCGGTCACGACCGCGGCGAGCAGGCCCCGCTCCCGGAGATCGGCGACCAGGTCGGACAGGGCGGCGGGGAGGGCGGCCCCGTCGGTCATGACGTACACCACCCGGCCCACGGACGACGAGTCGGCGGCCGCGACCGCCGCCGCGGCGAGTTGCGAGTGGAGGCCGAGGGCCACGACCGGGAGGCCGTCGAGGGTGGCCGCGGCGTCCGCACCCGCGGGCAGGTGCTCCTCGGCCGAGCCGACGTCTGCCTGCAGGCTGGTGTAGCGCAGCTTCAGCACGTGGCCCGACCCGGGCCGGCGCCAGCGGCGGTGCGCAAGGTTCCAGTGGACGACGTGCCACCCGCCGGTGCCGAGCCCGAGCTCGACGGCGGTGGTGTTCACCACGACCTCGTCGCCGGGCGCCACCGGCGGGGTGAGCCCGGTGAGCACGTAGGCGCGCTCGGGTCCGGTGCCGAGGTCGACCTCGACCCGCTGCAACCCGGGCCGTTCGGCGAGGACGGCCGTGACCAGCCCGGTGGCGAAGGACGGCACCGGCGCTCAGAGCGACGCGATGAGCCGCTCGACGCGGTCGTCGCGGGATTTGAACGGGTCCTTGCAGAGGACGGTGCGCTGCGCCTGGTCGTTGAGCTTCAGGTGGACCCAGTCGACGGTGTAGTCCCGCTTGCGCTCCTTGGCCCGGCGCACGAACGCGCCCCGCAGCCGGGCCCGGGTGGTGGCCGGGGGCTCCTGCACCGCCCGTTCGATCGTCTCGTCGTCCAGGATGCGCTCCACCTGCCCGCGCCGTTCGAGGATGTAGTAGAGCGACCGGGAGCGGGTGATGTCGTGGTACGCGAAGTCGACGAGCGCGACCCGGGGATGGGTGAGCGGGAGGTCGTGGCGGCGGCGGAACGCCTCGATGAGGTGGTACTTGGCCACCCAGTCGACCTCGCGCCCGAGCTTGAGGGGGTCGGACTCCAGCGCGGTCATGACGTGCTCCCACATCTCCAGCGCCCGCTGCTCCTGCGGGGGCAGGCCGCGCCGCCCGGCGAAGCGAAGGGCGCGGGTGAGGTACTCGGCCTGGAGCTCCACCGCGTTGAGCTCCCGGCCGTTGACCAGGCGCACCCGCCGCCGGCAGGTCAGGTCGTGGCTGATCTCCCGGATGGCCCGGATGGGGTTCTCGAGGCTCAGGTCCCGCCACGGAGACGGGTCCTCCTCCAGCATCCGCAGCACGATCGCCGTCGCTCCGACCTTGAGGTAGGTGCCGAACTCGCTCATGTTGGAGTCGCCGACGATCACGTGCAGGCGGCGGAAGCGCTCCGCGTCGGCGTGCGGCTCGTCGCGGGTGTTGATGATCGGACGGGACCGGGTGGTGGCCGAGGAAACCCCCTCCCAGATGTGCTCGGCCCGCTGGGCGAGGCAGAACAGCGCCCCCCGGGCGGTCTGGAGGACCTTGCCCGCCCCTGCGTAGACCTGGCGGGAGACGAAGAACGGGATGAGGACGTCGGTGAACTTCGCGAAGTCGCCGTCGCGCTCGACGAGGTAGTTCTCGTGGCACCCGTAGGAGTTCCCGGCCGAGTCGGTGTTGTTCTTGAACAGGAACACCTCCCCACGGATGCCCTCCTCGCGCAGTCGCTGCTCGGCGCTGACGACGAGGCTCTCGAGGATCCGCTCCCCCGCCTTGTCGTGGGCGACGACGTCGGCGATCGCGTCGCACTCGGGCGTGGCGTACTCGGGGTGGCTGCCCACGTCGAGGTACAGGCGCGCCCCGTTCTCGAGGAACACGTTCGAGGACCGGCCCCAGGACACCACCCGCCGGAACAGGTAGCGGGCCACCTCGTCGGGGCTGAGCCGACGCTGGCCACGAAGCGTACAGGTGACGCCGTACTCGTTCTCCAGCCCGAAGATCCGGCGCTCCACGACCTCAGGCTACCGGGCGGGCCCGCGTGCCCGATCCACCGGCCCCCGGGTTCACCCGCCGGCGAGGAGCGACTCCAGCTCGGCGCCACGGATGCGCCGGAAGGCCCGTTCGGGGCGGGCGCGGTCGAGGAGGGCGACCTCCAGCTGCCCCGCCGGGAGGGGCTCTCCCCCCTCCTCGGCCAGCACGCGGGCGCCGAGGCGCAGCGCGTCGGCGAGCGGCAGGTCGGGCCGGTAGTCCCGGCCGAGCTGTTCGGCGATCGACTCGGCCCGCCCACCGAGCACCGTGAAGCCGTGCTCGTCCACCAGCGTCCCGTCGTAGAGGATGTGGAAGAGCTCGTTCGGCTCGTCGGGCTCGGCCCCCACCTGGGCGACGAGGATCTCGACCTCGTAGGGCTTCATCTCGTGGGTGAACACCTGCCCGAGGGTCTGGGCGTAGGCGTTGGCCAGGGAGTTGGCCGTCACGTCCTCCGGCGAGTACTGGTAGCCCTTGAGGTCGGCGAGGCGCACCCCGCCGATCTTGAGGCTCTGGAACTCGTTGTACTTTCCGACCCCGGCGAAGGCGATCCGGTCGTAGACCTCGCTGATCTTGTTGAGCGTGCGGCTGGGGTTCTCGGCCACGATGAGGACGCCGTCGGCGCACTCGAGCGCCACCAGGCTGCGCCCGCGTGCGATGCCCTTGCGGGCGTAGTCGGCCCGGTCCTTCATCACCTGCTCGGGGGAGACGTAGAAGGGCATGGTCATGCGCGCCGCCCTCCCCGCTCGGGGCCGCTGAGGAGCCGCTCGGCCCTGGCGGCCACTTCGTCGTCCCCCAACGCCTGGTACCCGTCGGCACCGATGGTGGCCACCGTGGGGAAGATGCCGCGCACCAGGTCGGGGCCGCCGGTGGCGGCGTCCTCGTCGGCGGCGGCGAACAGCGCCCGGATCGCCAGGTCGACGGCGTCGTCGCCGGCGAGGTCCTCGGTCCACGACGCCTTGATCCAGTTCCGGGCGTGGATCCCACCCGACCCGGAGGCCTGGAAGTCGGTTTCCTCGTATTTCCCGCCGAGGGCGTCGAAGGAGAACACGCGGCCCCGCTCCCGCCGGGTGTCCCACCCGGCGAACAGCGGCACGACGACCAGTCCCTGCATGGCCGCGGGCAGGTTGGCCCGGACCATCTGGGCGAGCTGGTTCGCCTTGCCCTCAAGGCTGAGCGGCTCCCCCTCAACCTTCTCGTAGTGGGAGAGCTGCACCTGGAAGAGCCGGACCATCTCGATCGCCGGGCCGGCCGCGCCGGCGATGGCCACCCCCGAGTGACGGTCGGCCGGGAACACCTTCTCGATGCGCCGGCTGGCGATCGTCATCCCTGCGGTGGCCCGCCGGTCGCCGGCCATCACCACGCCGGTGGCGTGGCGGATCGCCAGGACCGTGGTGCCGTGCGTCACCGGGGGGCCCGCCGTGGGAGCCGGGCTCGGCCAGGTCGGCAGCGCGTCGGGAGCCACCCTGCGGAGCAGCTCGACGAACGACGGTCCGGGGTCGGTCCCGGGTGGGAAGCGGGGCAGGTCGAGCTCTGGCATCAGCGGCGGAGGCTAGCCGCGGCCCGCCCCGACCCCTCCGCCCCGGGGCCGTCGACGGGCGGAGGCCGGCGCTACTCGCCGCCCTTCTGCACGTAGGAGCGTACGAACTCCTCGGCGTTGACCTCCAGCACCGCGTCGATCTCGTCGAGCAGTTCGTCGAGCTCTTCCTTCAGCGCCTCGGCCCGCGCCGCGGTGCCCTCGGCCGCGACGACCTCCGCCGCCTCCGGGGCGTCCCGCCGGCTCGACGGTCGCTTCTTCTGTTCGCGTTCCGGCATCCTGCGTCCTCCTAGGAGGCCAGCGCGGCCACGAGCGCACCGGGCTGCGCGCACCGTTCGAACAGGGCCTCGGTGTGGGCCCGGGTGCCTTTGCAGGGGTCCATCATCGGGATCCGCCGCAGGGGGTCGGACCCCACGTCGAGGATCAGGCTGTCCCAGTTCGCCGCCACCACCGCGTCCGGCCACCGCGAGAGGCAGCGGCCGCGGAACCAGGCCCGGGTGTGCTCGGGGGGCTCGGAGATAGCCCGGGTCACCGTCTCCTCCGACACGAGTCGCTCAACCCTCCCCGCCGCGACGAGACGCTCGTACAACGACCGTTCGGGTCGCACGTCATGGTACTGGAGGTCCACCATCGCCAAGTGCGCGTCGTCCCACGCGAGCCCGTGGCGCTCGCGGTACGCCTCGAGCAGCGACCGCTTGGTCACCCAGTCGAGGCGGCCCTCCAGGCTCGCCGGGTCCGCCTCCAGGGCCGTCAGGACCTGCTCCCACCGGGCCAGGGCATCGAGGGCCACGGCGCCGCCGCAGTCGGCGAGCCCGGTCTCGTCGGCGTACTTCTGGGCGAGCCGGAGGAACTCCCACTGGACCTCCACGGCGGTGGCCGTCCCGCCCTCGCGCAGCTCGACCGTGGCCCGCAGCGACGGATCGTGGGACACGGTCCGCATGGCTGCCACCGGAGCGGCGATCGACAGGTCCTTGGTGAGGAAGTCGTCCTCGATCATGGCCAGCACGACCGCGGTCGTGGCCACCTTGAGGAACGTCGCCACCTCGCAGAGGTTCGCGTCCCCGGCGATCACGTGGAGACGCCGGAAGCGCTGCGGGTCGGCGTGCGGTTCGTCGCGGGTGTTCACGATCGGCCGCTTCAACGTCGTCTCGAGGCCGACC
>CALEDW010000186.1 GCA_937949585.1 uncultured Acidimicrobiia bacterium | reverse complement strand
GACGGCGCCGAGCAGCAGCGGGAAGCGGGTCCGGTTCGGAGGGTCGGTCACCCCGAGTGCGGGAGGGGATGGGTCCGGAAGAACTCCCACATCACCTCGTTGGCGGAGATGCTCATCGTGGTCCGGCCCACGATCCCCTCGATGCCCGCCGAGAACGCGCTGCCGGGCCAGGAGTGCCCGCCGCCCTCGATCCGGTAGAGCAGCACGTCGGCGCCGGGCGGGCACGGCCACGACAGCAACGTCACGTCCGAGGCCACCCTCCGTTCCCGGGGTTCGGGCCGGCAGCCGTTGTGCTCGGCCCAGCGGCGCAGGTGTTCGGGGATCGGGGTGCCGAGCACCGGTGCCCGGTCACCGCCGATCTCCCCCAACGTCCGTCCCGAGCCGTCGGGTGCCGGCAGGCGCGAGGCCCCGGTGCCGGGGCTGCCGTCGTAGGTCACGAAGGTGTCGGCGGTGCCGTGGAACGCCGCCACCGGTACCGGCCGGGTCGGTTCGCACCCGTCGGGGAACCGCACCCCGGCCACCGGGGCCACCGCGGCGATCCGCTCCGCGAGCACACAGGCCAGGATCGAGGTGAAGAACGCCCCGTTCGACAGCCCCGTCGCGTACACGCGGGCCTCGTCGATGCACAGTGCGCGGCCCGCCTCGTCGAGCAACTCCCGGGCGAAGGCCACGTCGGCGGAACCGGGGTCGAGCCCGAAATCCCAGCGCGGCACCGGACCCTGGCCCTGCGGGAAGATCGTGACGAAGCCCTGCTCGTCGCCGAAGGCGTTGAGCGCCGACATCTGGGTGTGGACCTCGGCGCCCTCGCTGTAGCCGTGGAAGTCGAGGACCAGCGGGACGGGGGTGGTGCCGTCGTGGGCGGGCGGGACGTGGCGGAGATACCACCGCTCCTGCCCGGCGACGCTCGTCGTGACCCGTTCCCGGCCGTGGGGAACCGCCGCGGCCCCGGGGGTGCCGCACCCGGGGGACGGGCGGGCGGGTGCGCGCTCGGGGGGTGTCCGGGTAGTGGTGGTCGCCGCGCCCTCCGGCGACGGATCGCCACCGGAGCTGCACGCGCCGAGCGCGACCAGCGCGGCGGTGCACAGGAGCGCGACGGGTACGGCCGGGGATCGACGGCGGGGCACCGCGGGATTCTGGCATCCCGCTCAGGGCAACAGCAGCCGGGCCAGGCGGGCCCGGGCCACCGTCACGCCCGCGGTCCCCATCACCACCAGGTAGGCGGTGTGGCCGACCAGCGTCCAGTGCAGCTCCCCGAAGGCCAGGCCCCGGCACAGGGCCACCCCTTGGTACAGCGGTGAGACCCGCACGACCCATCCCAGGGCGTCCGGGTAGCGGTCGATCGGGAAGAACGTCGCCGAGAACAGGAACAGGGGGAGGAGCACGATCGTCACCCAGTCGAAGTCGACGAACGAGCGCATCCAGGTGGTGGCGGCCATCCCGGCCCCGGCGAACGCGAAGCCGATCAGCCACGCCGCCGGGAGGCACAGCACCGCCCAACCGGAGCGCACGAGCCCGAGCCCGGCCATCGTGGCCAGGAACGCCGCGGCGTACAGGCCGCCCCGGGCCTGTGCCCACACCAGCTCGCCGACCGCCACCTGGCGGGGTCCCAAGGGGGTGGCGAGCATCGCGTCGAAGGTCTTGGCGTACTTGAACTTGTAGAAGAAGTTGAACGTGGTGTCGAACACCGCACCGTTCATCGCCGCGGCGGCCAGCAACCCCGGGGCGACGAAGTCCTCGTAGGGAACGCGGGCACCGGCAGGCCCGACGACGGTCCCGACGAGCGCACCCACTCCGAGCCCGATCGACAGCAGGTACAGGAACGGCTCGGCGAAGCCGGAGGCGAACGCGCCCCACATGCGCCGGTAGGCGAGCAGGTTGCGCTCGAACACCGGGCCGGCCGTGGGTCGACGGTCGGGCGGGATGGGGATCACTGCACGAGCCTCCGGGTGAAGGTCCGCCGGCCCCACACCCCGGCGGCCAGGATCACCGCCACCAGGACCGCGGCCTTGACCGGCAGCGTCGGGTCCCACCGGCCCAGGGTCGCGGCCCGGGCGAGCTCCACCCCGTACCACAGGGGACTGGCGAACCGGGCCGGGCGCAGGACGGCGGGGAGCTGGGCAACCGGGAAGAACGTGCCCGAGAACAGGAACAGCGGCACGATCCCGACCCGCATGATCACCGGGAAGCGCGCGTCGGTCTCCTGGGTGGCGGCGAAGGCGGCCAGCGGCGCCGCGAACGCCGCCGCGGTGAGACCCGCCACCCCTGCGGCGAGCGGGGCCCACGGGGACCGCACGCCGCCGAGCGCGGCACCGACGGCCACGAACACCAGTCCACCGGCGGTGGCCCGCAGCCCCGTCCAGGTGACGATCCCCGCGAACACGTCGGCGGGACCGAGCGGGGTGGTGATCATGGCGTGGTAGGTCCGCAACCACTTCATCCCGGCCATCACCGGCCACAACGACTCGCCGGCTGCGGTCTGCATCGCGGCGGCGGCCATGAGTCCCGGCGTCACGAACGCCAGGTAGGTGACGCCGTCCACCTTCCCGGAGCCCTCGGCCACCAGACCCCCGACCCCGAAGCCCATCGCGGCGAGGAACAGCACCGGGTTCAACACGTAGCCGAACACCGAGCCGCGCCAGAACCGGCGCTGCACCGCGGCCTGGTGCTCGATGACCCGCACGGTCGCCGGGCCGAACCACCGCGACATCGCGCTCACTCCTCGAGGCTGCGCCCGGTGAGGGTGAGGAACACGTCCTCGAGTCCGGCCCGGCGCACCACCATCGCCGCCGGGTGCAGGCCGGCGGTGCCGAGCCCGGCGACGAGCCGGTCCCCGTCGTCGGTGTAGGCGACCAGACGGCGGGGCAGGACCTCGGCCCGTACCCCGTCGGTCCCGATCCGGGTCAGGGCCGCGTCACGCTCGGTGTCGTCGGTGAACCGCAGGTCGACCACCTCCCGTCCCACGTGACGTTCGATGAGGTCCCGGGGCGACCCCTCGGCCACGATCCGGCCACCGTCCATGATCACGAGCCGGTCGCACAGCTGCTCGGCCTCGTCCATGTAGTGGGTGGTGAGCACCAGGGTGGTGCCGGTCGCCTTCAGCTCGTGCAGCCGGTCCCACACCAGGTGGCGGGCCTGGGGGTCCAGACCGGTGGTCGGCTCGTCGAGGAGCAGCAGCTCGGGCTCGTTGATGAGCGCCCGGGCGATGGCCAGCCGTCGCCGCATCCCGCCCGAGAGCGCGTCGACCCGGTCGTCGGCCCGGTCGGTGAGCTGTACGAAGGCGAGCAGCTCGTCGGCCCGGGCCCGGATCACCGGGCGGGGTAGCGAGAAGTAGCGGCCGAAGATGAGCAGGTTCTCCCGCACGGTGAGCTCGAGGTCGAGCGTGTCCTCCTGGTGCACCACCCCGAGCCGGGCCCGGATGCGGGGCCCGTCCCGCAGCGGGTCCATCCCCAGCACCCGGAGTCGCCCGGCGCTCGGCGGCGACACGCACGCGATCATCCGCATCGTGGAGGTCTTGCCGGCCCCGTTGGGACCGAGGAACCCGAACGCCTCCCCGGCCTCCACCCGCACGTCGATCCCGGCGACGGCGACGAGGTCACCGAATCGCTTCACGAGGCCTTCGGCCTCGACCAGCGGGGTGGTCACGCCGGCGGCACGGCCTGCTGGCGGTCCATCATCTCCGCCATGATCGCCCGGATCAGCTCGTCGGCTTCCGCGGTCATCCCGCCGGCGACACCGCCGTAGATCGCACCGCTGCGGGGGGGTTCGTCGCGGTGGGCGTGCGCGTAGGCCACCGCGTCGGTCAGGTCGGTGCGGAACGCCTCGAGCACGCCGGGCCGGGTCTGCGGCCGGGTGACCGCCATGTGGATGGCGTTGGGGTACTGCTGGCCGTTGAACCGCCAGCCCCGGGTCCGCATGAAGTCGTTCACGTGGTAGACGTCGAAGACGTCCGAGGTGAACGAGAAGCAGAAGGTTGGGGTGCCGAGAATCCGCAGCTCCGGGTGCGAGCGCACCGCGTCCTGCATGGCGAAGGCGGTGGCGAAGATGTCGGCGGCGTGGTGCCGGTAGCCCTGGCGACCCAGCGACACCATCGCCGCCCAGGTCGCGGCCAGCAGTCCGCCCGAGCGCGAACCCTCGATACCCGGCGAGCAGTACTTCCCGCCCGACCAGTCGGTCAGGTAGAAGTACCCGGCGTTGCGGAGCGCCTTGTCGCGGTAGGTCACCACCGACGAGCCCTTGAACGCGTACCCGTACTTGTGGGTGTCGGCCGAGATGGAGGTCACTCCCGGGATCCGGTAGTCGAAGCGGGGGATCGGGTACCCGAGCTCCTCGCCGAACGGGAGGATGAACCCCCCGAGGCAGCCGTCGACGTGCAGGCCGACCCGGTGGCGCCGGGCCACCTCGGCGAGCTCGTCGATCGGGTCGATCGTCCCGTACCCGTAGTTGGGGGCGGAGCCGACGACGGCGATCGTCTGGTCGTCGACGTGGGCGTCGACCCACTGGACGTCCACCAGGGTGGTGTCGGGGAGGATCGGGGCCCGCCGCAGCTCCACCCCGAACAGGTGGCAGGCCTTGTCGAAGGCCGGGTGGGCGGTCTCGGGTTTCACGAGGTTGGGGCGGCGCACCCCTCGGGTGACCCGGGCGTGCTCCCGGTAGGCGGCGATCGCGTGGAGGATGCTGCCTGTGCCCCCGGTGGTGACGCTGCCGACCGGGGTCCCGTCGGTGACGGCCCCCGCGTGCAGCAGGTCGAGGGTCATGGCGATGATCTCGCCCTCGAAGCGGGTGGCGCTCGGGCACAGGTCGCGTTGCAACGCGTTCACGTGGGCGAACAGGCCGAACGCCTCCGTGAGGAACGCGTAGTGGTCGTGGTCGCCGCAGTACATCGTGCCCGACACCTTGCCGGTCTCCCAGAACGCGTCTTCCTCGGCGGCCATGGTCCGCAGCTCGGCCAGCAGGTCCTCACGGGAGCGGCCGTGCTCGGGGAGGCCGCGCAGCACACCGAAGCGCTCGGCATAGGGGTAGTCGGTCATGGGGCGTCCTCGCTCGTCGGTCCGGTGAAGCGGGGGGCGCGCTTGGCGCGATGGGCGGCGAGACCCTCGGCCGCGTCGGGTCCGCCGAAGCCGTGGAACTCGTAGGCGAGCGACGCGTCGAACACCGGTCCCAGCATCCGGTACCAATGGTTGAGGGTGTGCTTGGTCCAACGGATCGCGCTCTGGGCCCCGGCGGCGAGGGTGCCGGCGACCTCGAGGGCGGTGGGCAGCAGCGCCTCGTCGTCGACGCAACGGGAGACGAGCCCGATCCGCTCGGCGTCCTCGCCGGTGAGCGGTTCGCAGGTGAGCAGGTGGTACTTCGCCTTCGCCATCCCGCACAGCAGGGGCCAGCACAGCGCGGCGTGGTCGCCGGCGGCGACGCCGAGGCGGGTGTGGCCGTCGATGATCCGTGCCGAGCGGGCGGCGATCGACACGTCGGCGAGCAGCGCCACCACCAGGCCGGCGCCGACGGCCGGGCCGTGGATCGCCGACACCACCGGCTTGGAGCAGTCGATCACACCCCACACCAGGTCGCGGGCCTCCCGCAGGACCCGCGTCCGGACCGCCCAGGAACCGAGGATCGCCTCGATGAGCTCGAACGACCCGCCCGCCGAGAACCCCCGTCCCGCCCCCGACACCAGCACCACCCGCACCTCGGGGTCGACGTCGACCGCCCGCCACAGCGCAGCGAGGTCACGATGGGCGTCGATCCCGACCGCGTTGATGCCGGGCGCGTCGAGCACGAGGTGCAGGACCCCCGGGGCGGGCCGCTCGAACCGCAGGCTCGGGAAGCGCTCCGCGTAGGGGTCGGCCACGGGCCGGGACCCGCTCAGGAGGTGCGGTCGCGGCCGAACATGTCGGCGTTCGGCCGGGCCTTGGCGAGCAGGTCGCG
>CALEDW010000185.1 GCA_937949585.1 uncultured Acidimicrobiia bacterium | reverse complement strand
GGTCGGCGATCCGGTCGGCATCGGCGAGCAGGGCGTCGATCCCGTCGGGGCCGCGACCGCCGACCAGTTCCTCGAGGTCCCAGGTGACGTCCGGGACCGGGGGCGTGGTGGTCATGGACCCAGGCTACGGGGAGCCCGGCGTCGCCAGCGGCCCCGGGAGCGGCCCGCGGTGCACGATCGCCAGGCTTCGGGTGGCCCGGGTGCACACCACGTACAGGAGCCGCAGGCCACGGGCGTCGCCGGCGACGAGCTCGGCCGGCTCCACCACCACCACGTGATCGAACTCCAGGCCCTTCGTGGCCGGTGCGTCGAGCACCCCCACCGGGGCGTCCAGCGCGTCGGGGGAGTCGGCCACGGCACCGACGTCACCGAGCGCGTCGACGAGCGCGGGGTGCAGCGCCGGGGGGGCAACCACCACGACGGTACCCCCTTCGGCGCGGGCATCGACGGCCACCGCCGCGGCGGTGCCCACCGGGTCGTCGGTGCGGCACAGCCGCGGCGCGCGCCCCGACCGTCGCACCGACCGGGCCGGCGGCGACCCGGGGACGGTCGCGGGAAGGAGGCGCCGGGCGAAGTCCATGATCTCGGCGGGGGTGCGGTAGTTGACGTCGAGCTCGACCGTGCGCGCCCCCCGTCGGGTGGGGAGCGCCGCGAAGATCTCGTCCCAGCTCGTGGCGGCACCGGGCCGGGTGGCCTGACCGAGGTCCCCCACCAGGGTCATCGACCCGGCCGGGCAGCGACGGGCGACCATCCGCCATTCCATGGGTGTGAGGTCCTGCGCCTCGTCGACCAGCACGTGACCGTAGGTCCGGGGCTCTGTGTCATCGGGTTCTGCGACGCTCCCGCCGGCGTAGCGGGCCTCCACCGCGGCGGGGTCGACGAGGCCGCCGAGCCCGTACGCCGCGACCACGGCATCGGCGTCGGCCCGTGCCCCGGCTCGGGGCGGCCGGCGGCGGCCCCGAGCCGCCTCGGGCGGCCCGCACAGCGCGTCGGCCTCGTCGATCAGCGCCACGTCTGAGCTCGACCACCGCTGCTCGGCCAGGCTCGCCGCCCGCGGCCGCAGCAAGAGCCGCTGCTCCCCGGGATCCAGGACCCCGGCGGCGGCCGAGGCGAGCAGCGCCGGGGTGGTGGTCAGGTCCCGGACGAGCTCGGCCCCCGTGAGCACCGGCCAACAACGCTCGAGCACGGCCCGGACCTGCGGGTCGGCCCGCAGCCGCTCGCGCACGTCGGCGAGCCGGGTGCCGCGGACCGACGGGTGCGCGCCGCGGTAGGCGGCGACCAGCTCGTCGAGCACCCGCCGCTCCACCCCCCGGCGACGGGCGTTGTGCGGGCCCCGGGCCCGGCGTGCCCGGGCGGTGATCGCCGCCAGGCGTGCCGCCGGCAGGCGCAGGCGCACCCCGTCGAACAGGAGCTCGACGGCGCGGCCGGGGGCCCGCTGCCGATCGGCCAGCGCCCGGGCGAGCACCGCGGCCATGCGCGCGTCGCCTTTGATCGCGGCCACCGCAGCGGTGTCCTCGCCGTCGACGGCGAGATCGGCCCGCAGGCCTCGGACCGTGGTGAGCTGGGCGTCCTGCTCCCCCAGGCTGGGCAGCACGTGCTCGACGTAGCGGAGGAACACCGGGGTGGGGCCGAGGAACAGCACGCCCCTGCCGGCCAACCGCCGACGGTACGTGTACAGGAGGTACGCGGCCCGGTGCAGCGCGACCGCGGTCTTGCCGGTCCCGGGGGACCCGGTGACCACGAGGATCCCGTCCAAGGGAGCGCGCACCGCCTCGTCCTGGGCGGCCTGGATCGTGGCGACGATGTCGGCCATCCGCCCGGTGCGTTGGCGCTCGAGGGCGGCGAACAGCGCTCCCTCCCCCACGATCGAGAGGCCGAGCGCGGCGGCGGCCTCCTGGTCGAACACCTCGTCGTCGAGCCCGATGACCTGCCGCCCGCAGCCGTGGCGGGTGAGGAGGTGCCGGCGCCGCACCACCCCCATCGGGTCGACGGCGGTCGCCCGGTAGAACGGCTCGGCGATCGGGGCGCGCCAGTCGACGAGCAGCGGGACGTGCTCCTCGTCGTCGACCCCAATGCGCCCGATGTACCAGCGGACCCCGTCGTGGCGGTCGAGGCGGCCGAAGCACAGCGGGGCCCCACCCACGTCGAGGGCGGCGAGACGGCGGCGGGTGGTCTCCAGGGCGACGTCACGTTCCCAGCGCGCCTGGTGGGTGCCGCCGGCACCCTCGGTGTCGAACGTGTCGGCCACCCGACGCGCCGCGTCCCGCATCGCGTCGAGACGGCCGTAGACCCGGTCGACGTGCTCCTGCTCGGCGGTCAGCTCGCGCTCCAGGGCCGATGCCCCGGCGTCCGTCCGGCGCGCGCCGGGGCCGGGGGACGGGTCCACCTCGGCGTCCTCGGGCACCGGCACGGCCTCCTCAGAGCTCGCGGGGCCTGGTGAGCGGCGCCGACCCGTCGCAGAGCACGACCCGCGACCCGGCCCGCCAGTGGGTCCCGGCCCGCACCAGGGCCCGTCCCGCGAGATTGGGCACGAGGTCGCCGTCCACGCCGAGGTGGCGCTCGAACGCCCGGATCAGCCCGCCGTGCGTGACGACGAGCCCCGTACCCGTGCCGACCGCCTCGGCGAGGGCCCCGAGCACCCCCTCCGCCCGGCGGACGACCTCCTCGTCGGGCTCGTAGCCC
>CALEDW010000184.1 GCA_937949585.1 uncultured Acidimicrobiia bacterium | reverse complement strand
CCACCTCGACCCAGTCGGCGGCCCGGGCCAGCGGCGGCTCCGGGAGGGCGTCGGGGTCGTCGGAGACCACCGGCTCGAAGTCCGAAACCTCGGGCAGCTCCACGGGCAGCATCTCGGGGGGCAGTGCCACCGGCAGGCCGTCCTCGTCGTAGACGATCGGGAACGGCTCCCCCCAGTAGCGCTGGCGGCTGAACAGCCAGTCGCGCAGCTTGTAGGTCACCGCGGCACGCCCGAGGCCGTGCCGTTCCAGCCAGGCGGTCAGGGCCCGCTTCGCGTCCTGGACCCCGAGGCCGTCGAGGCTCACGCCGTCGGTGCTGGAGTTCACCGCCACCCCGTCGCCGGTGAACGCCTCCGGCCAGCGCTCGGCGGGGGTGTCCGGCGCCAGCCCTCGCTCGGCGAACCAGGCATCGGGCGGGCGGATCACCTCCACCACCGGCAGGTCGAAGGTGCGGGCGAACTCGAGGTCGCGCTGGTCGTGGGCGGGCACGGCCATGATCGCCCCGGTGCCGTAGCCCATGAGCACGTAGTCGGCGCAGAAGACCGGGATCGCGGCGCCGGTCGCGGGGTTGCGGGCGAACGCCCCGGTGAAGACCCCGGTCTTGGCGTGACCCTCCGCCTGGCGCTCGAGCTCGGACCGCTGCGCCGCGTACCGGCGGTAGCGGGCGACCGCCTCGGCCGGGGTCCCGTCGGCGCCGAAGGTGCCCCGCCACGAGGCGGGGACGCCGGCCAGATCCGGCCCGATCGTGGCGTCGGGCCACTCGTTCCCCACGATGCGGTCGAGCAACGGGTGCTCGGGGGCCACCACCATGTAGGTGGCGCCGAAGATCGTGTCGGGCCGGGTGGTGAAGACCCGCAGGACCTCACCCGGAACCCCGACCACCGGGAAGTCGATCTCGGCGCCCTCGCTGCGACCGATCCAGTTGCGCTGCATCGCCTTCACCGGCTCGGGCCAGTCGACGAGGTCGAGGTCGTCGAGGAGCCGCTGGGCGTAGGCGGTGATCCGCAACATCCACTGCACCAGGGGCCGACGGATCACCGGATGGTTGCCCCGCTCGGAGCGGCCGTCGGCGGTGACCTCCTCGTTGGCGAGCACGGTCCCGAGGGCCGGGCACCAGTTCACGGGGGCCTCGGCCCGGTAGGCGAGGCGGTGCCGGTCGACGAGCTCGCGCCGCTGCCGGGGGCTGAGCTCCGCCCAGCCCACCTCGGGGTCGGCCTCCAGGATGGGGATCAGCTCGTCGATCGGACGGGCCCGGTCGGCGACCGGGTCGTACCAGGCGTGGTAGATCTGCAAGAAGATCCACTGGGTCCAGCGGTAGTAGTCGACATCGGTCGTGGCGATCGAACGACGCGGATCGTGGGCCAGGCCGAGCGCCCGCAGCTGGCGGCGCATGGTGGCGATGTTGGCCTCGGTCGTGGCGCGGGGGTGCCGGCCGGTCTGCAGCGCGTACTGCTCGGCGGGCAGGCCGAACGCGTCGTAGCCCATGGCGTGCAGGACGTTGTGGCCCGTGAGCCGCTTGTAGCGGCCGTAGACGTCGGTGCCGATGTAGCCGAGCGGGTGACCGACGTGCAGGCCCGCGCCGCTCGGGTAGGGGAACATGTCGAGCACGTAGTACTTCGGGCGTCCGGCGAACCGCTCGAAGCCCTCCGACAGGGGTCCGTCCGGGTTGGGCGCCCAGAAGGTGCGGTCGGCCTCCCAGCGATCCTGCCACTTCCGTTCGATCTCGCCGGCGAGGCGCGCGTCGTACCGCCATCGGGGCTGGTCGCTCATGGGCGCCGAGCGTAACGGGGGGCCCGGCCGGCCCGGCGACCCGGCTCCGGGAGCCGGTCCCGGCCCCGGGCCGGCTGGTACCCTGAACCGTCCGCGGGGCTGTAGCTCAGTTGGAAGAGCGCGTCCATGGCATGGACGAGGTCGTGGGTTCGAGTCCCATCAGCTCCACCACGCGGCGCCGGTGCGACCGGCGCGTGCCCGCCCTCCGCGAGACTGCCGGGGTGATCCGCCCGCCCCGGCACCGGTGACCACGCCGACCTGCTCCGCACGGGCCGGCTCCGCACGGGCCGGCTCCGCACGGGCCGGCTCCGCGCGGGCCGGCCGGCGCGGGCGCCCTGCGGCGATCGCCGACATCCCGTGGCCGGTCGCCGCCCGCGGCGGACTGGTGGTGCTGGCCGTCGCGCTGGTGCTGCACGGCGCACCGGTACCCCGCACCTCGGAGGAGCTGTACCTGGTGCTCGTACGGCGCTTCGCCGACCCCGGCTTCGTCGCCGGGGACTGGACGCTGTCGGGGCGCTTCTCCGACCACTGGGTGTTCACCGCGACCGCCGGCACCCTGGCGCGCCTCGTCCCGGTGACGGTGCTGGGCTGGGCCGGCCGGATCGGGTGCTGGTGGGTGATCGGGACGCAGCTGGTCCGGGCCGGGGGGCGGCTCGGGCTGGGAGCGGTCCCGGCCACCGCGGCGGTGGTGGGCTGGCTGGTCTTCGGGCAGGCCGGGATCGGCGGCGAGTGGATGATCGGCACGTTCGAGGCCAAGACGGTCGCCTACGTGGCGCTCGCCGCCGCAGTGCTCGCCGCCACCGGGGGGCGGGTGCGGACGGCGCTGGCGGCGACCGGCGTGGCCGCCGGCCTCCACCCGGCGGTGGGCGTCTGGGCCGGCGGGCCGCTCGTCGTGGCGCTCGGGGTACTCCCCGAGACACGACCGACACTGTGGCGCTGGTGGTGGCTGGCGGCGCTGCCGGCCGTGCCCGGCGCCGTGGGCGCCTGGCTGGCGGCGGGGCCGTCGTCGCCGTCGCTCGACCGGTTCCTGGTGCTGCAGGCCATGCCCTATCACCTCGACCCGTTCTTCGGGGCGGTCCGCGCCCCGGTGGCCCAAGCGGTCCTGCGGTGGACGGTGCTGGCGGCGATGTTCGCGTTCTGCTGGTGGGAGCACCTCGGGACCCGCCGACGCCTTCCCGACCGGTTCTGGATCACCTGGCTCACCATCGCCGGCGCGGCGCCCCTGGCGGCGCTGGCGGCCCGCGCCCTGGGGGCCTGGTGGTTCCTGCGGCTCATGCCCCTGCGGGCCTTCCCGCTGCTGGTGCCGCTCCTCGCCGCGTACCGAGCCGCCGGGCTCGCGACGCGCCTGCGCGCCGCCGAGCGCGGACGCCCTCGGTGGCGGCGACGCTCGGTCGGCGCGGTCGCGCTCGCCGTTGCGGTGGCGCTCGGCCCCACCACCCCGCTGCTCGCCGGGCCTCGCGCCGCGGCCCGCACCGCCGGGGCGTGGCTGCACGACGATCCGGAGGCCGCGGCGTTCGCCTGGGTGTCCCGTCACGTGCCCGTCGGCACGCTCTGCATCTTCCCTCCCACCCGCCAGGACACGTTCTGGCGGGCCCAGCGGCCCCAGGTCGCGAACTGGCAGGCGTTGCGCCAGGACGCCCTGGCGGAGTGGCGGCGCCGTGTCGTCGACCTCGTCGGCGGCCGGGGCACCTTCGCCGGGCCGGGCTGGACCGGGGAGCCGGGACGGCTCGCCGCCCGCTACGACCGGCTCGGTTCGCGCACGGTCCGGCGCCTGGCGGCCCGGTACGGCGCCGGGTGCCTCGTCACCCGCGCCCGCCACCCGTTCCCCGTGCTGCAGCGCTTCGGGCCGGTCACCGTCTACCGGCTGGAGCGCGACGAGGGGCTCGCCCGGCCACGGCCGGCGTCGCTCCCTAGACTGCGCCGCCCGTGATCGGCGTCGTCGACTACGAGGCGGGCAACGCCCCCAGCGTGCTGTACGCCCTGGCCCGCCTCGGTATCCCGGCTGCGGCGGTGACCGACGCCGCCGGCCTCGACGCCGTGGATCGCATCGTGCTGCCGGGCGTCGGCGCGGCGCGCGCCACGCTGGAGTCGCTGGCCGCCCAGGGCCTGCTCGACCCGCTGCGCCGGCGCCTCACCGACGAGCGGGTCCCCTTCCTCGGGATCTGCATCGGGCTGCAGGTGCTGCTCGATCGCAGCGAGGAGGGGCCCACCGAGACCCTCGGGCTCGTGCCCGGCGAGGTCCGCTCCCTCCCCCGGGGCGTGCGGATCCCCCAGATCGGCTGGAACACCGTCGAGTGGCGCCGGGCGCACCCGCTGTTCGACGGCGTGCCCCGGCCCGCCTACTGCTACTTCGTGAACTCCTACGTCGCCCATCCCGCCGACGCCGGCGCCGTGGCCGCCGTCACCGACTACGGCGGGCCGTTCTGCTCGGTGCTGGCCGTCGACAACCTCGTGGCCACCCAGTTCCACTGCGAGAAGAGCGGCGAGATCGGCTTGGCGATGCTGGCGAACTTCGCGGCCTGGGACCCGGCGTGCTGACCCGCCGGCTCGTCGCCTGCTTCGACGTGATCGCGGGTCGGGTCACCAAGGCGCAGCGCTTCCAGGACAACATCGACGTCGACGACGCGGTCACCCTGGCCCGGCGGCTCTACGACGAGCAGGTCGACGAGATCGTCTTCTACGACATCACCGCCTCCGCCGAACGCCGGCCCATCGACCTGGCCACGGTCCGGGCCGTGGCCCGCGAGGTGTTCGTGCCGTTCACGGTGGGCGGCGGGATCCGCGACGTCCACGACATGCGCGCCGTCCTCAAGGCGGGGGCGGAGAAGGTGTCGGTCGACTCCATGGCCGTGCGGAACCCCGAGATCATCCGTCAGGGCGCCGAGGCGTTCGGGCGGCAGTGCGTCGTGCTGTCCACGCAGGTGCGTCGGGTGGGCCGGCGTCCGGGGATCCCCAGCGGCTACGAGGTGTTCATCGACGGGGCGCGGCGGGCGACCGGCCTCGACGCGCTCGACTGGGTGCGCCGGGGTGAGGAGCTCGGCTGCGGGGAGATCGTGGTCAACAGCATCGACCGGGACGGCACCGCCTCCGGCTACGACCTCGAGATCACCGCCGCGGTGGCCGCCGCCACCAACGTCCCGGTGGTCGCCTCGGGCGGGGCCGGCACCGTCGACCACGTCGCCGACGGGCTCACCGCCGGCGGGGCGTCCGCGGCGATCATCAGCTCGATCCTGTACTCACCCCGCCTCGCCGCCAACCTCTCCGTCCGGGAGCTCAAAGAGCGGCTCGCGGCGCGCGGCGTCCCGGTGCGCCCCTGGGTGACGATGCCGACCGCGGGTGCTCAGGCCCCGGATGCGCCCATCGGCCGGGGCCGGTCGGCGGGGGACTGATCCCGCCAGGGCAGGCGGGGCATGTCGCCCCACAGCCGCTCGAGGTCGTAGTAGGCACGCCGGTCGTCCGACATGACGTGCACCACGACGTCGCCGAAATCGAGCAGGACCCACGACGCATCGTCGAGGCCTTCCACCCCGATCGGTCGGCGGCCGGCCTCCCGCGCCCGCCGTTCGATCTCCTCGACGATCGTGCGCACCTGCCGGTCGTTCCCGGCACTCGTGATCACGAAGACGTCGGTGATGGCCAGCACGTCGCCGACCTCGATGAGCACCGGGTCGTGCGCCTTCTTGGACACCGCGGCGTCGGCGATCAGGGTCGCCAGCCGCCGGGCCTCCTCCCGGTCCGGCCGTGGCGGCGGCGCCGGAGGCGGCCCTGGAGACGGCCCGGCCGGGCGTCGTCGCGGGTCCGTGCTCAGCCCGTCCTCCGGGTCCCGTGCGCGTGGGTCAACTCGCCGGCGGCTCCTCCGTCTCCAACGGGCAGTCTGCCCCGTGGATGATGGTCACATCCACCACCCCGATCGCACGCCGGGCGCGGCGCAGCTTTCCGCAGCCGAGCGCGTCGAGCATCCGTTGCGCCGCCTCCCGGTCGGCGTCCCGGTAGTACACGACCTGGGTGGCACGCACCCCGAACCCGGGGACGTTCCCGGTGAGGGTCACCTGGCCTCCCGCGGGCACCACCAAGGCGGCCACGGCCTGGGCCACCGCCAGCCGGCCGGTGCCGTTGAGGACCTCCACCCGCACCCGAGGCCGGCCTCCGGCGACGAGCAACGGCCGCAGTGCCTCACGCCGGTACGCCTCGAGTTCGGCGCGGGCCACCTCGAAGCGCTCCTCGTCGCCCACCGACCGCGACCGCACGGGCAGCGTGTCCACCCGGCGTCGCCCCTCGGCCGCCTCGACCAGAGGGCGGGTCTCCGGCGTTGCGGCCAGCGTCGCCTGCGCCCGGCCCGGGATCCGCAGCGCGTCGAGCCAGGCGGAGATCACCTCGCCGACGGTCACGAGCCGGTCGAGCTCGCTGCCCGGCTGTGGCGTCACGAGCAGCCGCACGGCGTCGCCGGCGTCGAGGTCCCGGGTGCCGGCCGGGAACTCCGCCGGCAGGTCCTCCCCGAACGTCACCGGCGCGGCGAGCCGGACCCGCAGGGGGGTCGCCGGCGCGACGAGCGCCTCGAGCCCGGCGTCGTCGACGAGGAGCGTCTCGTCCACCCGGATCCCCAGCAGGTTGGCCACCGTGGTGCGCAACAGCGGCGCGCCGCCCAGCGTCGCGACCTCGGCGAGCGGCCGCACCTCGAAGGACGGCACGTCGACCTGGGCGGACGGGGGGAGCAGCAGCACCGCGGTCCGCGACCCCGCGGCGCCGACCACCACCGCGAGGTCGATGCGCCCGTCCCCGGAGCGGTGGGCCAGCAGCAGCGTCCGCCCGGCCTCGGCGCGCCGGGCCGTCGGTGTCGACGGCCGCCCGTCGTCGCGCCGCACCAGGTACCCGGCCACGGCCACCGCGGCCAGCGACACCGCCAGGGCGGGCATGGTGAGGAGCCAGAACCGCCTCCGCTGGGCCCGCAGGCGCCGGGCCCGGCGCGTGGGGGGTGACCCGCGGGCGGTCTCGGTCCGTGCGCTCGCGGTGTCGCCCGGTCCGGTCGCTGCCGAGACGTCCGGCGGCCCGCCGCGGTCGCGGCGGCGTCTGCGCCGGCGCGCCGACCTCGTCGCCGGCCTCTCCACCGACCCGGGCGGCGATCCCGTCGCGGCGGCCCGGCGCGACATCAGCGGGCAGTGTAGAGGCGGCGGCGCCGGATCACGCGCACCACCGCCGGGGGGACGAGCCCGTCCACCGGCCGTCCGGCGGCGAGACGGTCGCGCAGATCCGTCGAGGAGATCTCCAGGCGCGGGATCCGCACATGGGCCACCCTCCACCCCTCGCCGGGCGGGCGGGCCGACTCCCCCGCCCGCTCGACGACCACCACGGTGGCCAGCGACCGGGTGGCGTCGAGACGGCGCCAGGTGCCCATGTTCGCCACCGCGTCCGCCCCCAGCAGCAGGAACAGCTCCCGGCCCGGCGCGTCGAGCGCCTCCAGCGTGTCGGCGGTGACGGTCGGCCCGGGGCGGCGTACCTCGAGATCGCAGGCCTCCAGGCCGTCGACCCCGGCGCAGGTGGCGCGCACCATCTCCAGACGGTCGGCTGCGGAGGCAACGACCCGCCCCTCTTTCTGCCAGGGGTTCCCGGCCGGTACGAGCAGCACCCGGTCGAGGCCGAGCGCGGCGCGGGCGTCGACCGCGGCGACGACGTGCGCCACGTGCGGCGGGTCGAAGGTGCCGCCGAGGATCCCGAGCCGTTCCGGCACGCCGCTTTCCTACACGACTTCCCGGTCCGGCGGACCGTTCACCGGTCGGTAACACCGCCGACACCGGCCCCGGCGCCCGTGCGCCTACGCTCCGTCCGTGGACGGGGCCCACGTGATCCTGCGGGTCTGGCTCCCGGACCGCCCGGGCGCCCTCGGCCAGGTCGCCTCGCGCATCGGGTCGGTCCGAGGCGACATCGCCGGGGTCGAGGTCGTCGATCGCGGCGACGGCATCGCGATCGACGAGGTCGCGCTGCTCCTGCCCGGCCTCGAGCTCGTCCCGATGCTGGTCCGGGAGGTCGAGCAGGTCGACGGGGTCTCGGTGGAGGAGGTACGGGCGGTGGAGCGCCTCGGTGACCCGCGCCTCGACGCCTTGGCCGCGGCGCACCGGCTCGGGGAGTGCCGCAGCCCCGACGAGCTCGACCGGGAGCTCGTGCACCTGAGCCGTCGGGAGCTGCGCGCGGAGTGGGCCGCGCTGGTGGGTCCGCCGGCCCGGGCCACCGCCGGCGACGCGCCGCCGCCGGCCGAGCTCGACGCGCTGGTTGCGGGGATCGCGGCCTCGGCCGCCGTGCGAGACGGCGCTGCCGACCCGCCCGACCTGGCGGTCGGCCGGCTCGCGCACGCCGGCGCGACGCTGCTCGTGGGCCGGTCCGACCACCCGTTCCGGCCTCGGGATCGGGCCCAGCTCGCCGCGCTCGCCCGCCTCGGCGACACGCTGGGCCGGCTGCTCTCCCGGGTGACCGTCGCCTGAGCACCGGCGTGACCCGCCCGGCGCTGGTGGTGTTCACCCGCGACCTGCGGGTCCGGGACCACCCGCCGCTGGCGGAGGCGGCGCGGGCCGGCCCCGTGGTGCCCCTGTTCGTCTGCGATCCGGCCGTGCTCTCCAGCCCGCTCGTCGCACCGGCCCGGCGGGCCTACCTGCGTGACGCCCTCGGCGACCTCGACGCGGCGCTTCGGGCCCGGGGGGGACGCCTCGTCGTGCGCCACGGTCCCTTCGTCGACGAGGTGCTCGCCGTGGCCCGCGCCGTCGACGCCGAGGTGATCCACCTCGCCCGCGACCACAGCCCCTTCGCCCGGGATCGGGAACGGGCGCTCCGGGCCGCGGCGGCGGGGATCGCCGTGCGGACCTGGGATCACCTCACCGTCGTGCCGCCCGGCGCGCTGCGCCCCGCCGGCGGCGAGGCGTTCCGGGTGTTCACCCCGTACTGGCGGCGCTGGCGGGAAGGCCCGTGGCGGCCGGTGGTCGGCGCCCCGAGCCGGCTCGTCGTCCCCGACACCGCCGCCGACCGGCCCGGCCCCGAGCTCGCCGACCTGCCCCTCGCCCCGCTGCCGGGCGGGGAGCGGGCGGCGCGGGACCGGCTGGCCCGGTTCCTGCGCCGGGGGCTGGCCCGCTACGCCGAGACCCGCGACCGCCTCGACGCCGACGGCACGTCCCGGCTCGGGGCCGACCTGCACTTCGGGTGCCTCTCCGCCCTCGAGGTGGTGCGGCGCGCCGGGGCCCACCCGCAGGGCGAGGCGTTCGTACGTCAGGTGTGCTGGCGCGACTTCTTCACGCAGGTGCTCGCCGCGGACCCGTCGGCGGCCTGGCGCGACCTGCACCCGCCCCGCCGGCCGTGGCGCGACGACCCGGCGGCGTTCGCGGCGTGGCGCGACGGGCGCACCGGCCATCCGCTCGTCGACGCGGCGATGCGCCACCTGGCGGCCGAGGCGTACCTGCCGAACCGGGCCCGGCTCGTGGTCGGATCGTTCCTCACCCGAACGCTGGGGCTGGACTGGCGCCGGGGAGCCCGCCACTTCCTCGCCCGGCTCGTCGACGGCGACGTGGCCAACAACAACCTCGGCTGGCAGTGGGTGGCCGGCACCGGGACCGACACCAACCCGCACCGGGTGTTCAGCCCCCGGCGCCAGGCGGAGCGGTTCGACCCCGACGGCCGCTACCTGCGCCGCTGGCTGCCCGAGCTCGCCGACCTGAAGACCCCCGACCTCTTCGACCCGCCGCCGCTCGAACGAGCCCGGCGCGGCTACCCGCCGCCGATCGTCACCGACCTCAGGCCTCGACCACCGCGGTGACGAACCGCTCGAGCTGGCGCAGGTTGCGGCACTCGTACACCCCGTCGCAGTGGGGGGCGTACTCGGAGATGATCGAGTCACCGGTGTCCCAGTAGCCCCGCGGCTCGGGGTTCAACCAGAACACTCGGCGGCCCTTGCGCCGCAAGGCCCCGAGCACCTCGGCCCGGGAGGCGTGGTAGTTGTTCCGGGCGTCGCCCAGCACGATGATCGAGGTGCGGGGCGTGACCTCGCCGAGGTGACGCTCGGCGAAGGTGGCCAGCGCGTGCCCGTAGTCGGAGTGGCCGTCCACCCACACCACGTCGGCCTCCGTGTTCACCCGGTGCACCGCCTCGGCCAGGTCGTCGGCCTCGGCGAAGAAGCGGGTCACCTCGTCGATGCCGTCGATGAACACCCACGAGCGCACCTTGGAGAACTGCCCGGCCATTGCGTACACGAACTGCAGGGTGAAGCGGGCGAAGCTCGCCACCGACCCGGACACGTCGGCCACCACCATCACCTCGGGCCGCGCCGGGCGGGGGTGGCGGAACCTCGGCTCGGCCGGCACCCCACCGTAGGAGAGGGAGTGGCGCACCGTGGCCCGGAAGTCGAGGTGGCCCCGGCGGCGCCTCCGGCGACGCTGCGCGAGGCGGGCGGCCAGGGCCCGGGTGAGCGGCTCGATCGCCCGCTGCAGCGCCTGCATCTCCTCGCGGGAAGCGTGCATGAAGTCGACGTCCTCGGGCAGGGGGCTGCGCAGCGTGCGGGCCATCGCCGGCACGCCCCGGTCGGCGACGAGCCGCCGGCGGATCTCTTCCTCCACGAGGCGACGCAGGACCTCGAGGCGGACGGCTGCCTCCTCCCGGGCGAAGCGGGCCGGGAGGTCACCCGGGCCGGCGTCCGGGTCGCCCTCTGGTGCGCCGAGCCGGGCCGCGAGCGCCGCCGCGAGCGCGTCGAGGTCGAGGTGGCGCAGGGTGCGGTAGAGGTAGTAGGTGCCGCCGACCGGCCGGCCCGGCTCCATGCCGGCGAAGCGGCTGACGGCCCGGGCCGCCAACGCCCGCAGCGCCTCGCGGTCCCCCGCGGCCAGGGCCGCGAGCAGCAGCCCGGCGAGGTCCTCGTCGGACGGCGGCTCGCC
>CALEDW010000183.1 GCA_937949585.1 uncultured Acidimicrobiia bacterium | reverse complement strand
AGACGTCGGCGGCGGCCGCCGCCGTCTCGCGGGCGTCGTCGGACAGCCCGCCGAAGTACAGCGGCGGACAGCGTCCCGACACGGTGCGGACGCGGGGCGGGTCGACGCGGAGCCGGTACCACTCGCCGTCGTGCTCGACCGGCTCGCCGTCGAGCAGGGAACGAAGGATCTGCATCACCTCCAGGGTGCGCCGGTAGCGCGGCCCCGACGGGACCGGTGCGCCGGGCAGATCGGAGGAGATGATGTTCACGGTGAGCCGGCCGCCGAGCATCTGGTCGACGGTCGCAAGCTGACGCGCCAGCTGCGGCGGCCACAGCTCCCCGGCGCGCACGGCCAGCAGCAGCCGCATCCGCTGCAGCTGCGGCGCGATTCCCGCGGCGAAGGCCGTGGCGTCGATCCCGAGCTCGTAGCCGGACGGCAGCAGCACGTTGTCGAACCCGGCGGCCTCGGCCGCCAGGGTGATGTCCCGACAGTGCGGCCACGACGAGCGCAGGGCAGGATCGACCACCCCGAGCCGGGCGTAGTCGTCGTCGCAGAGCGCGGCGAACCAGGCGACGTCAACGTTCACGGCAAAGCCCTCCCGGCGGCGGCGACGATCCGGTACCAGTCGCGGCGATCGAGGTGCACGCGGGTTGCGGCCGCGGCGGCCCGGATCCGGTCGGAACGTTGGGTGCCGATGATCGGCACGGGACGGGACGGATGGGCCAGCACGAACGCCAACGCCACGACCGCCCGGTCCACCCCCTCGCGGGCGGCGAGCTCGTCGAGCACCCCGGCCACCGACGCCACCCGGGGATCGGGGGCCGGGTCGGCCAGAAGACGGCCCCCGCCGAGGGGGCTCCAGGCCAGCGGGGTGAGGCCGAGGCGCATCGCCTGGTCGAGCGTCCCGTCGTCGAGCGCGTCGAGCGCCAGCGCCGACAGCTCCGGCTGGACGGTGCACAGCGGCACCTCCAGGTGCGCGGCCAGCGCCTCGAGCTGCGCAGGGGTGTGGTTGGAGACCCCCACCCAGCGCACCTTGCCGGCCCGGATCAGCTCGGCGAGCGCGGCGGCGACCTCGGCGGGATGGGTGAGCAGGTCGGGGCGGTGCACCTGGTAGAGGTCGATGACGTCGGTGCGCAACCGGCGGAGCGACGCCTCGGCGGCGGCCACGAGCCGGCTCGAGTCGTAGGGCACCCCGGGGACGATCCCGCCCTTGGTGGCCAGCACCACCCGGTCCCGCAGCCCGGGTTCGGCGGCGAGCACCTCGCCGAGCAGCTCCTCGGCGGCACCGAAGTGCCGGCCGGAGTCGAGCCCGTACACGTCGGCGGTGTCGATGAGGTTCATCCCGGCCTCGAGGGCTGCGTGCACCTTGACGGCCGCGGCGGCAGCGTCGCCTTCGGCGAGGCGCCAGCACCCGTAGGCGATCACCCCCACCTCGGGGCCGTCGCCGCCGAGCCGGACGGTCGGCACCGGCTCGGGGGGCGGCGCGGTCATGCCAGCACCTCCGCAAGCGTCACCGGGCGACCCTCGTCGATGGAGCGGTGCGCGGCCACCCCCATGGCCGTGGCGAGCAGGCCCTCGGCCAGCCCCACCCCGGCGGGGCGGCCGACCCGGATCGCCTCGAGGAACGCGACGTGCTCGAGGTAGGAGGACCCGTGGTGGAACCCCTCGTAGGCGATCGTCGGGTCGTGCACGACCCGCTCGGTCGTCCGGAACCACCCGTCGGCCCGCCGTCCGACCCGAAGGATCGAGCTGGGCAGGAAGGCCTCCACCTTGCCGGCGTCTCCGACCACGCTCACCTCCTCCATGTTGGTCGTCGCCTCGGCGAACATGCACAGGTCGAGCATCGCCCGGGCCCCGTCGTCGTACTCCACGATCACGAACGCGTTGTCGAGGACGTCGGGCACCATCCCGTCGTAGCGCTCGTCGAGGTGGTTGACGTCCTGGGCGCCGGACGCCATCACCCGGGCCGGCCCGGCACCGGTGATCCGGTTCATGAGGTCGAAGAAGTGGCAGCACTTCTCGACCAGCGTCCCGCCGGTGTTGCGGTTGAACCGGTTCCAGTCGCCGACCTTGGGCAGGAACGGGAATCGGTGCTCCCGGATCGCCACCATCCGCACCCGGCCGACGGTGCCGGCGTCGACCTCGGCGAGCAGCGCCGCCACCGGCGGCATGAACCGGTACTCGAGCCCCACCCAGACCACGCGGCGGTGCCCCTCGGCGGCGGCCACCACCCGTTGGCAGTCCTCGACGGTGGTGCACAGTGGCTTCTCCACCAGCACGTGCACGTCGGCGGCGAGGGCGTCGAGGAGGATGCCGGTATGGGTGTGGTTGGGGGTCGCCACGACCACGGCGTCGGCGAGGCCCGAGGCGAGCAGGTCCCGGTGATCGGCGAACGTCGCCACCGACGGGGCGCGCTCGGCGAGCACCGCGTGGGCGGCCTGCAGGGACGGCGGGTGCGGGTCGGCGAGCGCCGTGACCCGGGCGCCGGGCAGCGCGAGCAGGTTGCGCAGGTGCTCGAGGCCCATCATCCCCACCCCGACGATCCCGTAGCGGACCTCGCCCTCCACCGGTGAGAGACTAAGCCGTGGGCCGCAGCACACCGTCGTGGACGGGGGGCCGGACCCTCACGGCGGGCCCCGCTCGTCCGGCCGCCGGGGCCGGTGGCGACGTGAACCGTCACCTGGCCGCGCCGGCGCTCCTGCTCACCGTCGCGCTCGCCTGGGGTTGCGGCGGCGGCACCGGCCGAGACGACGCCCGGACCCGAGGACCGACGAGCAGCCGGCCCCCGCCCTCGACGGCGAGCACGACCCCGCCACCGGCCGGCGCGCCACCCACCGACACGACCACCCTCGTACTCCGCTCGACGATCACCGGGCCGATCGCTCCGAAGTCGGTGACGGCCACCGGCACGGGGCTGGTGTTCGCGCAGAACATGATGTACCGCCACACCGTGACCGTCTACGACCCCGACGGCCGCCTCGTGCGCACCATCCCCGACGCGGTGAGCCTCGCCGATCTCGGGTACCCCGACCGCCAGGGCGTGGTGCAGGGTGCACCGGTGGAAGCGGCGGCGAGCGCCGACGGCCGAACGGTGTGGGTGTCGAACTACTCGATGTACGGGGAGGGGTTCGGCCGTCCCGGTGACGACACCTGCTCGCCGGCATCGAGGATCGACGACAGCTACCTGTACCGGATCGACACCCGCACCCTGGCCGTGGAGGCGGTGGTGCGAGTGGGGGCCGTGCCGAAGCACCTGGCGGTGAGTCCCGACGGCCGACGCGTCGTGGTGGCCAACTGGTGCACCTACGACGTGAGCATCGTCGACGCCGTCGCCGGGCGCCAGGTGGCCCGGGTGCCGGTCGGTCCCTACCCCCGCGGGGTGGCGATCAGCCGCGACGGGCGCCGCGCCTACGTGGCGGTGATGGGCGCCGGCGAGGTGGCGGTCCTGGACCTGCGTGGCGCCGCCGTCACCCGTCGCATCCCCGTGGGGCGCGGCCCCCGTCATCTCCTGCTCGCCCCGGACGGTGACCGGCTGTACGTCAGCCTCAACGCCGCCGGGGAGGTGGTGATCGTCGACGTGGCGTCCGGTGCCGTCACCGGGCGGGTCCGGGTGGGGCCCCAGCCCCGCACGATGGCGCTCGCTCCCGACGGCCGGGCCCTGTACGTGGTGGTCTACGACGCATCAACGCTGGTGAAGCTTGCCGCCGACGACCTGCGCACCCTGCAACGGGTCCCGACCGGTACCCACCCGATCGGGGTGACCTTCGAACCGCGGGCCCACCGCGTGTGGGTGGCGGTGTACACCGGCCGGATCCTCGTCTTCGACGAGGTGGCCGGCCCTGCCGGCCCCTGAGGCTCAGCCGGGCGGACCGTGCCGGTCCCGGCGGGGCTCGTCGGTGTGCACGGGCGGACGGCCGTGTTCCACCCCGGCACCGGCCAGGCGGGGCCGGCGCCACGAGGCAGCCATCTCGGTGGAGGTGACCCCGTTCAGCTCAACGGCGACGAGGGTCACCGCTGCGCCGCCGACGGGTAGGCCACGCCGGTGCCGCCGAGGCCGCAGTAGCCCCACGGGTGTTTCGCGAGGTACTGCTGGTGGTACTCCTCGGCGGGCCAGAACCTCGGGGCGGCCACGACCTCGGTGGTGATCGGCCCGTACCCGGCCCGCCGCAGCGCCTCGCCGTAGGTCTCCCGGGACGCCTCGGCGGCGATGCGCTGGGCCTCGGTGGTCCAGCCCAACAGCGACCGGTACTGCGGCCCGACGTCGTTGCCCTGGCGCATCCCCTGCGTGGGGTCGTGACCCTCCCAGAACAGCGCCAGGAGGTCCTCGAACCGGACCGCCGACGGCTCGAACACGACCCGGACCACCTCGGCGTGACCGGTCCGCCCGGTGCACACCTGCTCGTAGGTCGGGTTCGGGACGTGCCCGCCGGCGTAGCCGACGGCGGTGACCCACACGCCCGGATGCTCCCAGAACCGCCGTTCGGCGCCCCAGAAGCAACCCATCCCGAACAGGGCCACCTCGGTCCCGGCCGGCCAGGGACCCTCGAGGGGCCGCCCGTTCACCGCGTGCCGCAGCGCCACGTCCGTCATCGCGCAGCCCTCACGGTTCCATTCTGCCGTTCAGTTCACCGACGGGTCGGGCGGGCAGTGGGCGAAGATCCGCACCCGCCCGGGCTGGCGGCCGAGCACCCGCGCCCACAGGTGCGCGGGGTCAGGGTCGAACGGATCGTCCGCCTCGGCGTCGACGACGAACCACCCGCCGGCCTCGATCTCACCGTCGAGCTGACCGGGACCCCAGCCGGCGTAGCCGGCGAAGACCCGTACGCGGGTCACGCCGCCGGCGCGCACGAGGGCCGGGTCGGCCCCGAGATCGACCGCGACGAGCCCGTCGGCGATCGGGGTGATGCCCTCGGCGTCGCGGGCCACGTCCTCGGGACCCAGCCCGCCGACCGCGATGACGGCCTCAGGCTGCACCGGGCCGCCGATGAACACCACCACGGGGTGCGCGGCCAGTTCGACCCAGCCCCCGAGCGGACCGTCGAAGTGGGCCCGGGTCGGGCGGTTCAGCACCAGCCCGAAGGCCCCGTCGGCGTTGTGCTCGACGACGAGCACCACCGACCGGAAGAAGTTCGGATCGGTCAGCTCGGGGGTGGCCACGAGCAACCGGTGTCGTACCGAGGTCATCGGCGCATCGTCGCGCCCCGCCGGGCCCCGACAGGGGACGGCCCGGGTAGGGTCCTCCGTCTCGTGCACACCTACCCGCCGGCAAGCCATCTCCTGCGCGACCTCGGGCTGGCGGTCACCCACGACGGGCCCGGCACCGCCGGTGCCGTCTCCCGGCTCCACCCCGGGCTGGCCGACCCGGAGGGGCGGGTGCTGGTCGGGGTCGCGGCCACGGTCTGCGACGTCGTGGCCGGGGGTCTCGCGGCGCGGGCCGCGGCCCCGGGATGGATCGCGACGTCCGACCTGCACGTCGCGCTCGTGGACGCCCCCGTTCCGCACCGGGAGGTGCGGGCCACGGCGCGGGTGCTGCGGGCGGGACGCTCGACGGTGGTGGTGGAGGTCGACCTCCACGTCGGAGGCAGCCCGCTGGGGTCGGCGTCGGCGGCGTTCGCGGTCCTGGAGCGGCGGGCGCACAACCCGGAGATCCCGGTTGCCGGCACGACGCACTGGGAGCTCGGGCCGGCGGCGTCCGAGGCCCCGGTGCTCGCCCGGGCCGGCATCCGGCCCGACCCGGTGACCGGCGGCACGTCCTTGACGGTGGGGCCCTACGTGCGCAACAGCCTCGGGGCGGTGCAGGGCGGCGCGCTCGCCCTGCTCGTGGAGGCGGCGGCCCGGAACCAAGACCCGGCCGCCCCGCTGCGGGCGACCGAGATCCACCTCACCTACCTGGCGCTCGCCCGCGCCGGGCCGCTGTCGGCCCGGGTCGTCGCCGAGGAACCGGCGACCGGCACCCGAACCGTCGAGGTGCGCGACGTCGGGGCCGAGGGGCGGCTCACGACGCTCGCCACGGTCGGCTGCGCACCGTCGCCGGGATCATCCGGCGGGCGGCGGTGACCGGCGGCTTCGACCCCGGGGACGGCCGCGCCGTCGGCGGCTGGCTCGGCGTCCACCTGCGCGAGCGGCCACCTGTGGCCGGGGCGGCCCCCGCAGGACGGGCCGAGGTCCTCGGGTCCGTCGAGCGCCTCGACCACCTCCGCGACCGCGACGGGGAGGTGCCGATGGGGGTGCTGCTCGCCCTCGTCGACACCGCCGCCGGGATCTGCGGTGGCCTCGCCTCCCTCCCGAACTGGGTGGTGTCGGCCTCCCTGCACCTGCACCGCGACCCGCACCCCGTCGTGGAGCCCCTCGAGTTGCGGGCCGCGACGCTGCGCGTCGGGTCGCGGGCGGTGGTGACGGGCTGCGCCCTGCACGACGGTTCCGGGCGGGTGTGCGCCCGGGGGGTCCTCACCTCGGCCGTGCTGACCCCGGCCGGCGGTCCTCCCTACACCGACCGACCGGTGGACGTGCGCTTCGGGCCGCCGCCCACCGGTCCGACGGCGGGTCTCGAGGTGTTCGTCCCCGTGCACCGGGACGGCGCCACCGCCCGGGTCGAGCTGGTGGAGCGCCTCCGTAACCCATGGGGGATCCTGCACGGTGGGGTCACCGGCATGCTCGTCGACGCCGCCGCGACCGGCGCCGCCGACGGGTCCGGCCCCACGGGCCCACGGCCGGCGGCGGTGACGCTGCGGTTCCTCGCCCCGGCCCGGGTGGGCCCGGTCGTCGCCACCGCGTCGATCGTCGGCATCCGGGCCGGCCCGTGGGGGCCGGGTGCGCTGTCCCGGGTCGAGGTGCGCGACGAGGGGGCCGGGCGGGTCACGGCCACCGCCGCCGTGACGCTCGGCCCGGGTCCCGGGCCTCAGCGGCCCCCGACGCCGTAGAGGGGCCCGTCGTCGTTGCGGATCGTGAGCGTGGCCTTTCCGGCGCTGCCCCGGCGCGCGCCGGTCACGGCGGTGAACACCACCCGGAGGGTTTCGTCGGGTTCGGGCCGCCGGTCGCCGCGCACCCAGACCTGCAGGTCGGCACGGCGCCGCCCCGGTGCGATGGTGACCGTCCCGGTCGCACGCCGGTAGTCCTCCCAGGCCCGGGCGGTCAGGTTGCGGGTGGCCCAGGCGACGGTGACGACGTCGACGGTGCGGGCGGAGAGGCGAACCGCGAGGGTCACCGGGCGCCAGCCCCGGTGCCCCTCCATGACCGCTCGCGGTTCGACGACCACCGTCGGTTCCGGGTCGTCGTCCTCGATGACGACCAGCCCCACCCCGCCCCAGCCGCCGACCCGCCCACCGTCCACGGTCCGCAGGTACACCAGGAACGTCTCGTCCCTTTCCCGGTCGCGGTCGCCGACGACCGCCACCGGCACCCATGCCTGCTGCTCGCCGGCTTCGAAGCGCACCTCGGCGGCGACCGGCTCGTAGTCGGTGCCCGGGGTCGCGCTGAGGGCGTGATCGGTCAGGGTGGCCACGACCGGGGCCCGGGCCGGGCGGTCGAGCCGCACACCGAGCTCCACGATCCGCCGCCCGTCGTCTCCCTCGGCGACCGTGAGGCCCCCGGGGATGACCGCCGGGAGGACCGCCCCGTCGTCGTCGAGGATCGTGACCGTGCCGACCTGACGGCCGAACGTGGCGTTCGTGACCGTCCACAGCCCGACGGTGAACCTCTTGTCGGGTTCGGGGCGGCTGTTGCCGTGCACCGGCACGACGACGTGCTTGCGCACCTCGCCGGGTGAGAACACCAGCTCGCCGCTGCGCCCCCCGTAGTCACCCGGGGAGGTGGCGCTGCCGTCGCCGGTCCCCCAGGTGACGCGCACCGTGCGGGTGGCCGGTCGGTTGAGGGTGATCGGTACCTCCACCCAGGTGGTGCCGGTGTCACCCTCCACGAGCTCGACGTCTTCCACGCTCACCCGACGGGGAGACAGCCGCGCCGTCAGCGTGGTGTCGTCCCACACCGTCACTTCGTGGGTGGGTGCCCCACCGTCCGACCAGGAGTCGAAATCGAACTCCAGACCGGTGGAACGCTGCGGGGCCACCGACACGACCGTGCGCGACCCGCGCAGCACAGTGACGTCGAACGGCGTCGGTGCCCCTCCGCTGCCGAGCGCGCAGAACAGCCCCGGCGGATCGCTGCGTACGGCGAGCGTCGCGGTCCGGGGCCACAGCGCCACCCGGACGCTCCCGGTCTGGCCGCCGCCGTCGGTGGCGGTCACCCGCAGGGCCAGATGCGACGGGTACTCGTGGTCGGGGGCGACGAGCGTGCCGGAACGGCCGGTCCACTCCTCGAACGGGTGCGTGTGGCAGGTCGCCGGGGTCGGGCAGTGCTCGATGGTGGTCTCCCACCGAAGCGCCTCCGGACCAAGCGGACCGTCCTCGGGGTCGACGGCGTCCGCGGCGACGGTGATCACGTCACCCACCGACCATCGCAGCGACGGCGAGGGGCTGCTGATCCGCACCGTCGGTGGGCTGTTGCCGGGGGTGACGAGCCGGCGGGTGGTGTCCGAGCCCCCACGCCCGTCGGTCACCCGGAGCCCGACGTTCACCGAACCGGGGCTCGGGTAGGTCCGGGCCACCCTGGGGCCGGTGGCGTCGTCGAAGACCCCGTCGCCGTCGAGGTCCCACCGGAAGTCCAGCTCGTCGCCGTCCGGATCGCTCGATCCGGAGGCGTCGAAGGTCACCTGCAGGGGCACCGGCCCGCCCGGTGGGGTGGCCGTGAACGAGGCCACGGGTGGGACGTTGGCGGCGAAGTGGCGGATCCGCCGCACCGTCCCGGTCGAGATGCTCGGGTAGTACAGGTCGCCGCCGGGACCGACGACCAGGTCGGCCGGTTCGGCGACGTCCCGGGCGAAGACCGCCAACGTCGTCGGGTTCGGTCGCCCGTCGGGACCGGCGAGCATCACGAAGATGCACCGGCGGGAGTAATCGGTCCAGAACAGCGCCCCGTCGTAGACGGGCGGGTACGACCCGGACGGGTCGTAGAAGGCCAGCCCGCTCACCGCGGTCCCCCCTGCGGGGCAGCCGTCACCGGGGATCACCGGTTGGCCGGCCCGGTACGCCAGGGCCGGCGGCGTCGCGGTGCCGTCGCGGTACAGCCCGGCGCAGAGCTCCAAGCCGACCGTCTCGTACACAGGCTGCCGTTCGTGGCCCTCGTAGCAGGGCCACCCGAAGTTCGGGCGCCCTGCGCCGACGGAGAACCGGTTCAGCTCGTCGGCGCGGTCCCAGCCGACGTCGCCGACCCACAGCTCGTCGGTACCGGGGCGGAACGCGAACCGGAACGGGTTGCGCAGCCCGTAGGCGACGATCCGCCGGGCGTTGTCGTCGGGACCGGTGCCGCCCACAGGGGCGCCTGTTGCCGGGTGCAGCCGCGCGATCGTGCCCGACAGGGTGGTGGGATCCGCAGGGCTGCGCAGGTCCTGCGCCCGTAACGCCCCGCCTTCGGCGCCGGGCGGCACCTGTCGGCCGCCCACCGGCACCGGCGGGTCGCCGCAGGGGTTCGGCGGCAGTCCGGACTGGCCGTAGTCGGCCTTCGTGTACGACGCCCCGTCGCCGCCGCCGACGTAGAGCATCCCGTCGGGACCGAACTCGAGATCGCCGATCGAGTGGCTCGGGAACTGCTGGCACCAGTCGTGGACGAGCACCTGCTCGGGGCCGGCGGGGCCGGCGGCGCCGACCGGCACCCGGCTCACCACCGCGCTGGCCACGCAGCCGTCGTCGTTGGGCCCGGGCGGGGTCGGGCAGGCGTCGCCCCAGGTCGGGGCGGTGCCGCCGACCGGCCCGTCGAACGTGTAGGCGAGGTAGAGGTGGGGATCGGCGGGGAACCCGGGTGCCAGCGTCATGCCCAGCAGACCCCGGTCGCCGAAGGAGTAGACCCGCTCGCGCAGGTCGACCACGATCGTCGGGGTCGGGTCGCCGAGATGGTCGAAGGCCACGACGGTCCCGCGCTTCTCGGCCACGAACACCCGACCGTCCGGGGCGAAGCGGACCACGGTCGGTTGGCGCAACCCCCCGAGCACGGTCTGCTCCTGGAAACCCGACGGCAGGGTGGCGGCCGCCGCCGGTGCCGGTCGGGCACCCTCGCCCCCGGCCGGGAGGAGCAGGGCGCCCACCACCACCAGCCCCGTCAGTGCGCCCCATCGCCGGCGCGGGCGGCAGACTGCGCCGGTCATCCCGGAACCCCGACCGCAGAGGCCCCCTCGGCGTCGCCCTCCTCGACCGCCAAGGCCCGGGCGAGCACGATCCCGGCCACCGCCGCCCCCGCGGCGGTCAGGCCGATCAGCCGCGCCCGCCACCCCAGGCGCGGCCCGGTGAGGCACCACCAGGCGTCGGCGGCGTCGGCGAGCGCCCCCATCGACACCCACGACGCACTGTGGCGCCGCTCCCCCAGTGCGATCGCGGCGCCGGCCCCCAGGATCGCGTCCCGGGCGCCGGCCGACCGGGCCACCAGCAACCCCCGGTCGTCGAGCCGGGCCCCCAAGGCCACCCGCAGCACGGGATCGGGAACCAGGCAGGTCGCCAGGCCGATCCCCACCCGGACGCGGGCGATCCAGCGCGCGACCCGGCGGGCGTCGATGCCGCCTCCGCCTGCCCGACCGGCCCCGCCCATGGGGCCAGAGGCTACCGGGTGCCGGGCGGGTGTCGCAGGTCCCCGGACGCACCGACCCGCATCCGGTGATCCCCGGCGTACCACCGGGTCCGGCGTCGTCTCAGGTGTGACGGGAGATGTACCCCCGGGTCCGGAACCGCACGAGCATGCGCACCGCGTACGTTCCTGCCGCCGCCACGAGCACCACGGTGAGGCCGGCGGCGATCCCGAGGCGACCCCAGGCCACGTCCCCGGTGTCGACCAGGTGGCGCAGCGCGTCGAACGCGTAGGTCGTCGGCAGCGCCCGTGCCACCGGTTGCAACCCCCCGGGCAGCGCGTCCACCGGGTAGAACACCCCCGACAGGGGCATCACCACGAACATCACCCCCCAGGCCAGCGCCTCCGCCCCGGTGCCGAACCGGAGCACGAAGCCCATCACCAGGAGGGAGATCCCCCAACCGACCGCCAGCAGCACGGCCCCGATCGGCACGAGACCGAACCCGAGGCCGGTGACGTCGAAGGCGAAGAACGCCGCCGCGCCCACCGCCAGGACCGTCACCCCCATCGCCAGCTTCACCATCCCGAAGAGCGCCACCCCGGCCACGTACTCCACCTCTCGCAGCGGCGTGACCATGAGGTTCAGCAGGTTCCGGGTCCAGGTCTCCTCCAACAGGCCGGTGGAGAGCGCGATCTGGCTCTGGTAGATCACGTGCCAGAGCACGATCCCGGCCAACAGGTACGCCGCCGCCCGTTGCCCGGCGGGCACGTCGCCGGTACCGACGAAGGCGGCGATCGCCCCGAAGAGCAGCACGTCGACCAGCGGCCACAGCGTCACGTCGAAGAGGCGGTGGGGCGAACGGGCCAGGACGTAGGCGTGCCGACGGGCCACGGCGCGGATCCGCAGCCAGGTCAGCGCCGCCTCCGAGGGAACCCGGGAGGGATCGCTCACGCCGGGCGGTCCGTCTGCTGGTGCCCGGCGAGATCGGCCTCCACGCCGAGGCGACCCCGGGTGGCCAGGTGCACGAAGGTGGCCTCGAGGTCGACGTGCCCGAACCGGGCGACCAGCTCGGTGGTGGGTCCGTCGGCCACGATCCGTCCCCCGGACACGAAGACGACCCGCTCGCAGACCCGCTCCACCTCGGTCATGTCGTGGCTGGTCACCAGCAGCGCGGTGCCGTCGGCGGCGCTCACCTCGAGCAGCCCGGCCCGTACCCGGGCCGCGACGTCCGGGTCGAGGGAGGCCGTCGGCTCGTCGAGGACGAGCAGCCGCGGCCGGTGCAGGGTCGCCCGAACGATCCCCACCAGGGTGCGCTGTCCCGACGACAGCTCTGTGCCCATGGCGTCGGCGAGCGGGGCGATCCCGAACCGTTCCAGGCCGGCGGCGATC
>CALEDW010000182.1 GCA_937949585.1 uncultured Acidimicrobiia bacterium | reverse complement strand
GCCCGGTGACCGGGTCGCCGCGGCGGTCCGGCGGGCGGTGTCGCCCCCCGGGGCAAACTGTTGTTCGATGAGCGACCTGCACGCGTCCCGGGCCCCTGCGACCCTGTTGTGCCCGCCGGTGGCGACCTGGTTCCGGCGGCGGTTCCCGCACGGCCCTACCGCACCCCAGGCGGCCGGCTGGCCGGCGATCGCAGCCGGGCACCACACCCTGATCGCGGCCCCCACCGGGTCGGGCAAGACCCTCGCCGCGTTCCTCATGGCCATCGACCGGGCGTGGCGGGCACACCTGGCCGGCGCGGCGCCGGTGGCGGGGGTGCGGGTCGTCTACGTCTCACCGCTGCGGGCGCTGGCCGTCGACGTCGCCGAGCACCTGCAACGGCCCCTCGCCGAGATCGCCGCGGTCGCCGCCGAGTCGGGCCTGGACGCCCCCGACCTCCCGGTCGCGGTCCGCACCGGCGACACCGCCCCGGCGGCCCGGGCGGCGATGCTCCGCCGCCCCCCCGCCTTCTGCATCACGACCCCCGAGTCGCTGTACCTCCTGCTCACCGCGGAGCGCAGCCGGGCGATGCTGCGGGGGGTGGAGCTCGTCATCGTGGACGAGATCCACGCCCTCGCTCCCGACCGGCGGGGCGCGCACCTCGCGCTCAGCCTCGAGCGTCTCGAGGCGCTGTGCGGCCGTCCACCCCAGCGGGTGGGCCTCTCGGCCACCCAGCGGCCCGTCGAGGCGATGGCCCGCCTGCTCGTCGGTGACCGGCCGCCGCCGGTGGTCGTCGACCTCGGCCACCACAGAGACCTCGACGTCGCCCTCGAGCTTCCCGGCGGCGAACCGGAGGCCGTCACCTCGGGTGAGCAGCTCGGCGCCGTGGTCGACCGGATCGCCGAGCTCGTCGCCGCGCACCGGACCACCCTGGTGTTCGTGAACACCCGGCGGTGGGCCGAGCGGCTCGCCCACCTGCTCGGCGAGCGGCTCGGACCCGAGGCGGTCGCCGCGCACCACGGCAGCCTCTCCACCCGTCGGCGCCAGGCGGTGGAGGCCCGGCTCCGGGCGGGCGGGCTGCGGGCGCTGGTGGCCACCGCATCGCTCGAGCTCGGCATCGACGTGGGACCGGTCGACCTGGTGTGTCAGGTCGGTTCGCCCCGACGCATCGCCACGTTCCTGCAGCGGGTCGGGCGTGCCAACCACCACCGCGACGGCGTCCCCCGGGGCCGCCTGTTCCCCCTCACCCGGGACGGGCTGGTGGAGTGCGCAGCGCTGCTCGCCGCGGTACGGGCCGGGCGGCTGGACGCGATCGCGGTCCCCGACGGGCCGGTCGACGTACTCGCCCAGCAGGTCGTGGCCGAGGTCGCCGCCGGTGAACGCCATGTCGACGACCTGTTCACCCTCGTGCGCCGGGCGGCGCCCTACGCCGGGCTGCGCCGGGAGGCCTTCGACGAAGTCGTCGAGCTCACCACCCGCGGGATCGAGACGGGGCGGGGTCGCCGGGGCGCGCACCTGCACCACGACCCGACCACGGGCAGGCTGCGGCCCCGCCGCGGCGCCCGCCTCGCCGCCTGCACGTCCGGGGGGACGATCCCCGAGACCGGCGACTACCGGGTACTGGCCGAGCCCGACGAAACGTTCATCGGCACCGTCAACGAGGATTGGGCCGTCGAATCGATGGCCGGCGACGTGTTCCTGCTCGGCACGCACTCCTGGCAGGTGCGCCGGGTGGAGGCCGGGGTGGTGCGGGTGCGCGACGCCGGCGACCTGCCCCCCACGATCCCGTTCTGGCTGGGGGAGGCGCCGGCCCGCAGCGACGAGCTGTCCGAGGAGGTCTCGGCACTGCGCGAGCTGGTCGAGTCCCATCTCGCCGGTACGGCCGGTGACACCCGGGATCGCCCGGCCGGCGCTGGGAACCCGGCCGGTGGGGGGAACCCGGCCGACCGCGACGGGGCGGTGCGCGCCGTGGCCGACCGGTGTGGGATCACCGGCGAGCAGGCCGCCTTCGTCGTCGACTACCTCGCCGCGGCCCGGGCCGTGCTCGGCGCCCTGCCCACCCGCCGGCGCCTCGTGCTGGAACGCGTCTTCGACGAGGCCGAAGGGATGCAGCTCATCGTCCATTCCCCCTACGGCGCGCGGATCAACCGGGCGCTGGGCCTGGCCCTGCGGAAGCGGTTCTGCCGCACGTTCAACTTCGAGCTGCAGGCTGCGGCCACCGACGACGCCGTGGTGATCTCCCTCGGGCCGCACCACTCCTTCCCGCTCGCCGACGTCCCCCGCTTCCTGGCCCCGGCCGGGGTGCTCGACGCGCTCCGTCAGGCGATCCTGCCGGCGCCGATGTTCCTCGCCCGTTGGCGCTGGAACCTGAACCGGGCACTGGTGGTCCTGCGCTGCCGGGGCGGGCGGCGCCACCCACCCGTGTTGCAACGGATGGAGGCCGACGACGTGATGGCCGCTGTGTTCCCCCAGGCCGCGGCCTGCCAGGAGAACATCACCGGGCCGGTGGAGATCCCCGACCACCCGCTCGTGCGCCAAACCGTCGCCGACACGCTCGGCGAGGCCCTCGACGCCGCCGGGTTCGTGGCGCTCCTCGAGAACCTCGCCGCCGGGCGGGTCGAGGTCCGCTGCGTCGAACCGACAGAGCCCTCACTGCTGGCCCACGAGATTCTCAACGCCGCGCCGTACGCGTTCCTCGACACCGAGGGCGAGGTGCAGAACCGCCGGTCGCGGACCGTGCCGCTGCGGCGCGGGCTGCCCGTCGACCTCGCAGGGATCGGGGCGCTGGACCCGGACGTGATCGCCGAGGTCACCGCCGAGCTCGCCCCGAACCCCGAGGGCCCCGACGAGCTCGCCGAGCTGCTCGCCGCGCTGGTGCTGTGCCCCCCGCGCCCCGAGTGGGCCGGCTGGTTCGCCGAGCTCGCCCGAACCGGGCGCGCCCGGGAGGTACGCGACGGCTCGCGGTGCTGGTGGGCGGTGCTCGACGCCGGCGACCGTCCCGACGCCGCCCTGGCCGGCGACCCGGAGGCACTGGGCGCGCTGGTGCGGGCCCACCTCGAGGTCAGCGGGATCGCCACCCTCGCTGAGCTGGCGGGCATCACCGGGCTGCCCGTCAGGACGCTGCGGGTAGGTCTGGCCGCCGCCGAGCGGACCGGCGCGGTATTGAGCGGCCGGTACCGGTCCGTACCCGACGGCAGCGCAGGGCGGGCCGACGGCGACGGCCCGGACGACGGTGGGGGCGACGGTGGGGCCGACGGTGGGGGCAACGGTGGGGCCGACGGTACGCCGGAGTGGGTGGCGCGCCGGGTCCTGGCCCGGATGCATGCCCGCTCCCGCCGGGGTCGGCGCGCCCGGGTGCGGTCGGTGAGTCCGGCCGTGTACCTCGCGTTCCTCGCCCGCTGGCAGCACGTCGCGCCCGACGCCCGCCTCGTCGCCGAGGCAGGGCTGGAGCGGGTGCTGGACCGCCTCGTCGGCTGGGAGGCGCCGGCAGGGGCCTGGGAGCCCGACCTGCTCGCCCCCCGACTCGCCGTCTACGAGCCGGCGCTGCTCGACCGGCTCGGCCACGACGGCCATCTCACCTGGCTGCGCCTGGCCCCGCCGGGACGCCCCGTTGCGGGCCCCACCTCCCGCCCAGGCCCCGGCACCGGCCCATCGCGGGCCACCCCGGTGAGCCTCGTGTGGCGCGAGGACCTCCCGTGGCTCCTCGCTGCGGCCCGGCCCGACGGGCCGCCCCCCGCGCCCGAGGTCGGGGCCCTGGCCGAGATCCTCGAGGTCCTCGACGAACGGGGACCGTGCTTCGCCGCCGAGCTCGTCGAGACCACCCGCCGCTTGCCCGACGACGTGGAGCGGGGCCTGTGGGACGGAGTGGCCCGGGGGTTGCTCACCGCCGACGGGTTCGGGGCGCTCCGGGCCCGGATCGCCCCCCGGCGGGCCGGCCCGGGCCGCTCCGCCCGGCTGGCCGCCCGGCGCAGGTGGGGCACGGCACCGGCCTCAGCGGCTCCGGGGGCCGGGCGCTGGGCGCGGGTCCCCGCCCCCGCCTTCGGCGGCGACCGGGAGGACCTCGCGGAGCTGGTCGCCGACCTGCTCCTGCGCCGGTGGGGGGTGGTGTTCCGGGCGCTGCTCGGCGCCGAGGCGCTGCGCCTGCCCTGGGCGGAGGTGTGCCGGGCGCTGCGGCGCTTCGAGGATCGAGGGCTCGTGCTCGGCGGCCGGTTCGTCGCCGGGGTCGGCGGTGAGCAGTTCGCGCTGCCGGCAGCGGCCGAGGAGCTGCGCCGGGTCGCCGGCACCGACAGCCGGACCGGCGGCGGGACGAACCGGGTGCGGATCAGCGCCGCCGACCCGTGCAACCTCGTCGGTCTGCTCGGCCTCGGACCGGCCGTCCCGGCGCTGCGCACCCGCACCGTCGAGGTCCCGATCCCCCCGACCCCGAACTCCGGTCACCGCGCCGCGTCATAGCGGCCGGAACGACCGAACCTGTTCCGTGTCGCACCGGTGCGGAATCGTGGCCGCATGGACACGGACGTCGCGCTCTTCCGCCTCGCCGCCCGGCAGCACGGGCTCCTCACCGGGGCGCAGCTCGCCTCGCACCTGAGCCGTCACCGGCGCGCCTACCTGATCCGTCGGGGACGCCTGGTACCCATCCGGCCGGGCGTCTACGCGGTTGCGGGCGCCCCTGAGTCCTGGGAGCGACAGGTCCTCGCCGCGGTCCTGGCCGCGGGACCCGACGCCGTCGCGTCGCACCGCACCGCCGCCGCGCTGCACCGGCTGGCCGTCGAGGACGCTCCGTTCCTCGAGCTCACCGTCCCGGCCGACCGCCGGGTACGCCTCGATGCGGTCCGGGCACATCGCAGCACCTGCACCGTCGCCGAACACCGGACCTGGGTGGCCGGGATCCCCGTCACCGACGTCGCCCGCACCGTGTGCGACCTGGCGGCGGTGCTCTCCCCGTCAGAGCTCGAAGCGGCGTTCGACGACGCGCTCCGGCGCCGCCTGGTCTCGATGCGCCGGGTGGAACGGGTGCACGCCACGCTCGCCGGTCCCGGTCGGCGCCGGACCCGTGTGATCGACGCGTTACTCTCGGCCCGCCGCGGGGGTATCCAGCCGGGGGACAGCGAGCCGGAGCGGCGGCTCGTGCGCTGGTTGGTGGAAGCAGGGTTCCCGCCTCCCGTCCAGCAGTACCGGGTGCAGGTGGGGCAGCGGTCGTACCGGGTCGACTGTGGCTACCCCGACCTGGGGATCGACATCGAGTACGACGGGTGGGACGCGCACCGCACGCGCTCGTCGTTCGACCGGGATCGGGCCCGCGGCAACGAGCTCGAGGCGGCAGGCCGGACCGTGTTCCGGTTCACCTCGGCGTCGAGCCGGTGCGACGTGCTGCGTGTCGTCGGCGCCGCGCTCGCCGCCCGCGGCGCCCTCCCGTCGCCCCCGTCGCTCCCGGCACCCCAGGCCCGGACCGCCGGGACTCCCGCCCCACCCGCCGCGACCTCCGGTCATCGCACCGCGCCGTTGCGGACCACCACGGCCGAAGCTCAGGCGCGCCGACCGGCGCCGGCCTCGAGCACCACCCGGCACTCGGCCACCGCGCCGGCGCGGAGGCGGAACGCCCGCAGCATCGGGGCCTCGTCGCGCAGGGAGACGATCACGTAGATCCACGCCGGATCCACCGCCCGCTCGACGTCGGTCGGGGACGGGTAGGGATCGGTGTGGGTGTGGGAGTGCCAGACGCCGACGATCTCCTCGCCACGGTCCTCGGCGTCGCGGGAGGCCCGTAGGAAATCCTTGCCATCCACCGTGTAGGTGCGCGCCGAGGCGTCGGTGTTGCGGGCCGGGTACACCTCGGTGATCAGACCGGTGGGCTCTCCGGCGACCATCGGGCCGGCGAGCAGCCCGCAGGCCTCGTCGGGCAGGCCGTGGTAGCAGTGCGCCACGATCCGCTGCCACTGCGGCACCGACAGGCGTACCAGCGGCGGGGCGAACCGGCCGGTCACGGCTCCCCCCGGCGGGTCACGAGGCCGCGGCGGCGCGGGCGTCCCGGATCGCCCGCCAGACGCGCTCGGGGGTGCAGGGCATGTCGATGTGACGCACCCCGAGGTGGGCGAGGGCGTCGATCACCGCATTGTGCAGCGCGGGGGTGGACCCGATCGTGCCCGATTCCCCGATGCCCTTGGCCCCCAGCGGGTTGAGGGGGGTGGGCGTCTCGGTGTTCGCCGTCTCGAACGACGGCAGCTCGGCGGCCGACGGCACCGCGTAGTCCATGAGCGTGGCAGTGAGCGGGTTGCCGTCGGCGTCGTACAGGTAGCCCTCCCACAGCACCTGGGCGGCCCCTTGGGCGATGCCGCCGTGCTGCTGACCGGCGACGAGCAGAGGGTTGAGCACCCGGCCGCAGTCGTCGACCGCCACGTGGCGCAGGTGGCGCACCCGGCCGGTCTCGGTGTCGACCTCCACCACCGCCACGTGCGCCCCGAACGGGAAGGTCGCCTCCCCTTGGCTCCAGTCGCCGGCGTGGGCGAGGCCCGGCTCCATCCCCTCGGGGAGGCGGGCCGGGTCGGCGGCCGCAGCGGCCAGCTCGGCCCAGCCGAGCGCCTTGGCGGGCACGCCCGCGACCCCGAGCCGGCCCGGTTCGGTGAAGGTGACGTCGTCGATGCGGGCCTCGAGCAGGTGCGCGGTGAGGGCCTTGGCCTTCTCCAGCACCACCTCGGCCGCCCGGTACACCGCGGAGCCGCCGATCTGCAGGGAGCGGGACCCCATGGTGCCGGTGCCGTGCGGGACCAGTGCGGTGTCGGACTGCACCACCCGGACCCGGTCCATCGGGATGCCGAGCAGCTCCGCCACGATCATCGCGAACGCGGTCTCATGACCCTGGCCGTGCGCCGAGGTGCCGACGGTGACGGTGGCCGACCCGTCGGGGTGCACCTCCAGGCCGCCGAACTCGCTGAACAGCCCGCCGGCGGTGATCTCCACGTAGCAGGACACACCGATCCCGAGCTGGCACACCGCGCCCGCGGCCCGGCGGCGGGCCTGCTCGGCCCGCAGCTCGTCGTACCGGGCGAGCCGGCACGCCTCGTCGAGGGCCCGGGCGTAGTCGCCGGTGTCGTAGTGCGCCCCGGTCACCGTGGTGAGCGGGAAGTCCTCCGGCGGGATGAGGTTGCCGCGGCGCAGGTCCACCGGGTCGACGCCGAGCTCGGCGGCGGCGAGGTCGACGATGCGCTCGATCATCGCGGTGGCCTCCGGCCGCCCGGCACCGCGGTACGCCGCGGTGGCGGTGGTGTTGGTGACCGCGCTCACCGACCGCACCTCCACCTTGGGGATCCGGTAGGTGCCCTGGCCCATGAGCCGGGTCAGGTAGGGCAGGAACGCGCCGATCGACGGATAGGCCCCGGCGTCCTGGACCACCCGGGCCCGCAGCGCGGTGAACGTCCCGTCGCGGCGCAGGCCGAGCTCCACGTGCTGCACCTGGCCGCGCCCGTGGGTCATCGCCACCATGTTCTCGGAGCGGGTCTCGGTCCAGCGCACGGGCCGTCCCAACCGGCGGGCGATCGCCGCCACCACCGCGTACTCCGGGTACATGCCCGCTTTCGCGCCGAAGCCGCCGCCGACCGCCGGGGCCGTGACCCGCACCTGCTCCGGGCCCAGGCCCAGCGCCGCGCACAGCCCGTCGCGCACCCCGTGCGGCGCCTGGGTCGGCACCCAGCAGTGCAGGCCGTCACCGTCGGGCACGGCGACGATGCCGTTCGGCTCCATCGGCACCGCGGCGAGCCGCTGGTTCTCGAAGCGTCCCCGCACGACCACCTCGGCGTCGGCGAACAGATCGGGGTCGGCGGGCACGTCGAAGGTCATCGCAACGTTGGAGCCGTGCGCCTCGATGATCACCGGGGCGTCCTCGGCGAGAGCGGCTTCCGGGTCGACGACCGCCGGGAGCGGCTCGATGTCGGCGATCACCGCCTCGGCGGCGTCCACGGCCTGCGCCCGCTGCTCGGCCACCACCACCGCCAGGGCCTCCCCCACGAAACGGACGCGATCGGTGGCCAGGGGCGGGCGGGCCAGGGTGGGCGGCAGCATCGCGAACCCGAGGATCGGCTCGAGGGCGAGGTCCTCGGCGGTGAACACCCCCACCACCCCGGGCGCGGCGGCGGCGTCGGCGACGTCGAGCCCGACGAGGCGGCCGTGGGCGACGGTCGAGCGGACGAAGTGGGCGTGGAGGAGACCCTCGACGGCGAGGTCGTCGAAGTAGCGGGCCTCCCCGACCAGGATCGCCGGGTCCTCCCGGCGGGGCACGGCATGGCCGAGGATCGACCCCGACGGCGCCGACGAGGACGAAGGGATCGCGGTGTCGGCCACGGGCAGGAATCTAGCGGCGGGGCGGGCGCAGGCCCTCGGCCCGTAGGCTCCGGTGCCGAGGTGAAGGTGACCCAACGACGAGCGGCCGACCGGCGGCGACGCGCGCCGTACCCGACCCGCCGGACGGAAGGGCGGCCATGACCGGCGCACCGGTGATCATCGAGGTCGCCTCGAACGGGCTCACCCGCGCCGCCCACAACCCTGCGGTGCCGGTGGGGCCCGCGGCGCTGGCCGCCGACGCCCGCGCCTGCCTCGACGTCGGGGCGTCGATCGTGCACACCCATGCCGCCGACCCCACCGCGGGCGCCGGCGCGCTCGCCGCCGAGTACGCGGCGTGCTACGAGGCGGTGCTGGCGCACGAGCCGGCGGCGATCTGCTACCCGACGACCGCCGTCGCCGGGACCGTCGCCGACCGGTACGCGCACGTCGGGATGCTCGCCTCGCAGCGGCTCATCCGCGCCGCGTTCGTCGACCCCGGATCGGTGAACCTCGGCGGGACCGGGCCCGACGGTCTGCCACCGCCGCTGGAGTTCGTGTACACGAACACCTTCGCCGACATCCGTTACGCCTTCGACCTCGCCGCCCGACACCGCCTCGGGCCCAGCGTGGCGGTGTTCGAGCCCGGGTTCCTGCAGGTGACGCTGGCGTACCGGCAGGCGCAGGCCCTGCCGCCCGGCACCCTCGTGAAGCTCTACCTCGCCGCCGGCGGCTACCTCACCCCGGGCCGGGCGCTGTGGGGCGCACCACCGATCCCCGAGGCCCTCGCGCTGTACCTGGCGATGCTGGCCGGCACCGGGCTTCCGTGGGCCCTGGCCGTGGTGGGCGGCTCGCTGTTCGACCACCCGGGGCTGATCGAAGCGGCGCTGGCGGCAGGTGGGCACCTGCGGGTGGGGCTGGAGGACTGGCCGGACGGACCGGCGAACCCCGAGCAGGTGCGGCGCGCCGCCGAGTGGGCGGCACGGGCCGGGCGGCCCGTCGCCACCCCCGCGGAGGCGGCCCGGATCCTCGGTCTGCCCGACTGATCCCCGCCGCTCCGGCCCTCGGGTGCTCAGGGGTTGGTACGCCCCGCGGCGGCGGGGCCCGCCAAGGCTGGCACGACCCGCGGCGCCAGCGCACCGACCACCGTGCCGCCGGCGGCGGTGCCGAGGGCGAGGCCCCAGCCGATCGGCCCCAGCGGACGGCACCCGAACAGGTGGCTGAGCCCCGGGACCGACACGATGCCGGCCAGCGCCAGCGCCGAGGACACCCCGGTGACCACCACGAGCGGGTCACGCCCGCCCGCGGCGAGGGTCTGGCCGAGCTGCACCCCGACGAGGCTCACGAGGGCGACGGTCCCGGCCCGGGCCGGGCGGGCCCCCAGCAGGCGGGCCGCCCCCCAGGCCAGCGTGGCGCTGGTGCCGGTGACCACCGCCCGCCAGGCGATGGTGCGGTCGAGCGCCTCGCCCAGGGACGCCTCGGGCCCTTCCCGTAGGAGCCGCTCGGCGTCGCCCCGGGGGCCGCGCACCGCAATAGCCATCGCCGGCGCGGCGTCGGTGAGGAGGTTCACGAGCAGCAGCTGGCGGGCCCCCAGCGGCGAGGTGCCGTCGGCGAGCGCTCCGAGCAGCGTGAACCCGATCTCCCCGAGGTTCCCGCCGACCAGCACCGAGATCGCGTCGCGCACCGCCGCCCACAGGCCCCGGCCCTCGACGAGCGCGTCGGCGATGACCTCGAGGCGGTCGTCGACGAGGACGAGGTCGGCGGCCTGCTGCGCGGCGTCCGTGCTGCGCCGGCCCAGGGCGATCCCCACATCGGCGAGGTGGATCGCCGCGGCGTCGTTGGCCCCGTCGCCGGTCATCGCCACGGTGTGGCCCCGCGCCTGCAGGCCCCGCACGATCCGGACCTTGTGGGCCGGCGTCACCCGGGCGAACACGGCGACGTCGTCGATGCGTTCCGCCAACTCCCGGTCGTCGAGCCGGTCGAGGTCGTCGCCGGCGAGGACCTCACCCCCGTCGAGCAACCCGAGCTCGGCGGCGATCGCAGTAGCCGTCGAGGGGTGGTCGCCGGTCACCATCCGAAC
>CALEDW010000181.1 GCA_937949585.1 uncultured Acidimicrobiia bacterium | reverse complement strand
GTCCGGGGTGTCCACCACGGACGACGGTGTGGTGGTGCGTCGGTTCCCCGCCGTGGTGAGCACCGACCGGTCGGTGCGGGCCCGTCTGAACGCCGCGATCACGGCCCGCTCGCACCTGCGGCTCGAGGAGCAGGAGCGCTGGGTCAACGACGACATGCGGGTGCCCGACCTCTACCACCACCTGCTGGACACCGCGGCCGACTACCGGGGGTTGGTGTTCGCCCCGTACCTGTTCTGGCCGGCCTACGCCTGCGGGCAACTCGCCCCCGAGCGGACGATCCTCATGCCCTGCCTCCACGACGAGCCCGAGGCCCGGCTCGAGATCTTCCGGCCGCTGTTCACCGGCTCGGCCGGCATCTGGTTCCTCTCCGAGCCCGAACGGGACCTCGCCCACCGCCTCCACGGGGACCTGGCGCGCCATGCCGTGATCGGCTCGGGGGTGCGCGTTCCCGAGCGGTACGACGTCGAGGGGTTCCGTCGCCGTCACGGCATCGACGACCGGTTCGTGCTGTTCGCGGGTCGACGAGAAGGTGGCAAGAACTGGGAAACCCTGCTCGAGATGTTCGCCGCCGCGTGCGGTGATGCGGAGTTGCCGTTCCGGCTCGTCACGATCGGGCACGGCCGGGTCCGGCCCCCCGCCTCGATCGCCGAGCGCGTCGTCGACCTCGGCTACCTCCCCGAGCACGAGCGGGACGCGGCGTTCGCCGCCGCCGACGCCTACCTGCAGCCTTCGGCCTACGAGAGCTTCTCCCGGACCATGATGGAGGCCTGGCTGGCCGGGACGCCGGTCGTCGCCACCGCCGAGAGCGCGGTGAACCGCTGGCACTGCGAGCGGTCGCAGGCCGGGTTGCTCTACGACGACGTCTACGAGTTCGTGCAGTGCCTGCGTTTCGTGGCCGAGGCGCCCGAGGCCGCCGCGGAGATCGCCGCAGCCGGGCGCGACTACGTCCTGGAGCACTACACCTGGCCGCCGGTGCTCGACGCCGTGGAGGCCACGATCGACGCCTGGCTGGTGGAGTGAGCGTGCGGATCCTCGTCGTCAGCCCGTACCCTCCGGCCCGGGACGGCATCGCCGCCTACACGGTGCAGGAGGTGAAGCGGCTCCGGGCCGAGGGCCACGACGTCGAGGTCTGCTCGCCCTGGCCGTCGGCGGCACACCACCACCTCGACCTGCGCAGCACCCGAGGTGGGCTGGCCCTGGCCCGGCGGGCGAGGGCCTACGACCGGCTCGTGGTGGCCTTCCATCCCGACGTGTTCTTCCCCCAGCCCTCGACCCCCGGCCAACGGGCCGCCCGCTGGGCGGCCCTGGCCGCCGCGCTCGCCGCCGCCCGCCGGGGAGAGGTGGTGGTGCACGAGTTCCCTCACGCCGGGCCGGAGACCCCCACCGAGCGGATCGCCGCCCGCGCGATGTGGCAGGCCGCCGACCGGATCGCCGTGCACACCGGGAGGGAGCGTGACCAGCTCGCAGGCGCCTTCGGGCTGACCCCCGGGCGGATCGAGGTGGTCGGCCACGGTGCCCACTTCGAGCGCCGGACCCGCCTCGGCCGGGCCGAGGCCCGGGCCCGGCTCGGGCTGCCCGAGGACGCCTTCGTGTTCCTGGCGATCGGATTCCTGCAGCCCCACAAGGGATTCGACCGGGCCGTGCGGGCGTTCGGCCGGCTCGGCGACCACGGCTGCCGGCTGGAGATCGTCGGGTCGTTGCGGGTGGAGGAACCCGAGTACCGGGCTCACCTCGAGGAGCTCCGTGCGCTGGCGGCGGCGACGCCCGGGGTGACGTTGCACGAGGAGTACGTGAGCGACGAGCGCTTCGACACCTGGATCGTCGCCGCCGACGCCCTGGTGCTGCCGTACCGGGTGATCTGGTCGTCGTCGGTGTGCGGCCGGGCCGCGTTGTACGGCCGGCCGGTGATCGCCACCGACGTCGGGGGGCTCGCGGAGCAGGCGGGGACCGCGATCCTCGTCGGCAGCGACCGCGAGCTCGCCGAGGCGATGCACCGCCTCGCCGGCGTCGGCGTACCGCCACAGCGGGAGGCCACCCCATGGCCCCGCGGCCGGGAGGCGGTGATGGCCGAGATCCGGGAGCGGGCCGCCCGGCGGCGCCCCACCACCGGCGTAGCGGCACCGGTGGTGGTCTCCCGGCGCAGCGCCCCGCTGCGGCGCCTCCGGCCGCTCGGTGCCGCGCCGCCGCTGTCGGTGAGACCGGGGGTGACGACGCTGAAGCGGCTGATCGCCCGAGCCACCGCCTGGCAGCTCGACCCGGTGATCGGGCACGTGAACCGCCTGCGCGAGGCGACGATCGCCGCGTTGGAGGCACCCGACGACGAACCGGGTCCGGGAGCGGACCGGGTGGACCGGCCCGCCGCAGGGGACGCCTAGCATCGCGGCGGGGCCGGCGGGTGGCAGCGTCGAGCACGGGAGACGACGGTGGTGCAGCGGCTGCCCGGCCTACCCCACCCGAACGGGATCCCCGGGGGCGTACGGCCCCGCAGGCGGCGACACCGTCGCCGGGCCCGGGCCGCGCTGGGCGCGCTGCTCGCGGCGGCGATCGGGGGCCCCACGCTGCCGGCCCGGGTCGTCGCGTCGGCGGGCGCCGCCGTCCCCGCTGCGAGCGCGGCCACGTCGCTCACCCGGGTGCGGGTGATCGCGGAGGCCTACCCCACCTACCACGTCGAGAACTTCGACAACCCCTTCAGCACCCCGGCCGTCGCCGACCTGTGGCGGGACGGCACCTTCCAGGTCGTCACCGGCGGCATGGACGGTTGCGTCCGGGTGCGCCCGGTCACCGGTGCCCGCCGGATCGGCTGCATCCACACCGGTCACGGGCCCGTGCAGGCCTCGCCCCTGCTCGTCGACTGGGACCGCGACGGCGGGCTCGACATCGTGTCGGTGAACATGCGTACCGGCCGGATCTCGGTGTTCGATCCCCGTCGGTCCCGGGAGCTGTGGTCGGTCGTCCCCCCGGGGCTGTTCCACCGGGTGTTCGCCACCCCGGCCGTCGGCGATCTCACCGGCGACGGGCACCTCGACCTCGCCGTGACGGGGGTGGACTCGCACGTGTACGTCTGGGACCACTCCGGCCGCCTCGTCGTCCACCGGTTCCTCTACGACTCACTGTTCTCGAGCCCGGCGATCGTCGACCTCGACGGTGACGGCCGCCTCGACCTCGTCTTCGGCGGTGACATGGACGTCGGCAACCCGGCACCCTGGCCCTGGGGAGGGCTGGTCTGGGCGATCCGGGGCCACGACGGGACCGACCTGCCGGGTTGGCCGGTCTCGGTGCCCGGCCAGGTCGTGTGGTCCTCCCCGTCGATCGCGGACCTGAACGGTGACGGCCGTCCCGACGTCGTGGTCGGCACCGGTAACAACTTCAACCACCCGCCGATCCAGGGGAAAGCCGTGTACGCGTTCGACCACCGGGGACGACCCCTGCCCGGGTGGCCGGTCGCCATCGGTGGTCGCTCGATGGGTTCCCCCGTGCTCGGCGACGTGAGCGGGGACGGGCTCCCCGACGCGGCGGTGCAGGCCGACGACGGACGCGTCTGGGCGATCCGTTCCGACGGCGCCGTGCTGTGGTCGCAGTGCAACATGAGCTTCACCCCGTGTACCGGCGCCCCGATCCCGGGTGTGAACGGCTCGCCGAGCCTCGCCGACCTCGACGCCGACGGTCGGCTCGAGGTGGTCTCGGTGATGGAGCGCACCCTGCGGGTCTTCGACGGGCGCACCGGTGCGGTGGAGACCGAGGTCTCGCTCACCTTCGACTGCCTGGACGGGCGGGGCAGCTGGCCGCCGCAGGCCGCCCCGACCGTCGTGGAGCTCGGGGGTCGGGCCCACGTGGTGGTCCAGGTGCTCGACGACACGAACACCACCAACGTGCGAGGACCGGGCGACCGGCAGGTCGTGTGCGTCTACCGGTCGTCGAGCGCGCTCGGCCCGGGCGGGTGGCCGACCTTCAAGCAGAACCTCCGTCGGACCGGCACCGTGGTCGACGAGCAACCCCCGATCGCGACGACGGGTTCGTTGGCCGGCGAGCAGTCGACCACCCGCATCCGCGTGAGCTGGTCGGCCGTCGATGCCGGCTCGGGCGTCGCGTCGTTCGACGTGGACGCCAAGGTGGGCACGGCCCCACGCACGGCCTGGAAGCGCCGGGTTGCCCCGATGGGGCGCGCCGGTGCCGGGGCCTCGGGGGCCGGGCTCCTCTACGTGCCCCGGGGCCGCCGCGTCGCGGTGTGGGTGCGGGCCTGGGACCGGGCCGGCAACGTCTCGTCCTGGGCCGGACCCGTCCGGACCTACGTGCCGCCCACCGCCACCCGCCTCCAGCCGTTCACCGCCGCGTACGCCCTGGCCACAAGCGGCCGGCTCGGCCCCGTCTCGTCGCCCCCGGCGGCCGGCCCCGCGCTCGGGGACCTGGCCCGGGACCTCGCCCTGGCGCCCCGGGGCGGCGGGTGGGTGCTCGACGCCTGGGGCGGGATCCACGCCTTCGGTGGGGCGCCGCGGCTGGTGTCGCCCGTCTACTGGCCCGGCCAGGACCGGGCTCGCTCACTCGCCGTGCACGGCGACGGACGGAGCGGCTACGTCCTCGACGACCGGGGAACGCTCCACCCCTTCGGCGGCGCGGTCCGGGTCGCCACGCCGCTGCTGCCGCCGGGGACCGCCCTGCGGGTGGTGCTGCTCCGCTGGTCCCGCCCCGACCGCCCGGCCGGATACGTGCTCGACGGCCACGGGAGGCTGCGGCGCTTCGGGGCCGCACCGGCCGTGCGGGACGGCCCGTCGTGGACCTGGCCGGTCGCCCGCGACGTCGCCCTCGACCCCGAGGGCCGGGGCGGGTACGTGCTCGACGCCCACGGCGGCATCCACCCCTTCGGCGGGGCTCCGCCTCTGACGGGGTCGGTCACCTGGCCTGGCCGCGACCTGGCCCGCGCCCTGCTGCTCATCGCCGACGGCGACCCCCGCCGCCCGCAGGGCTACGTCGTCGACGCCCATGGCCGCTTCCACCCCGCCGGGGGCGCCCCCACCGGACATCTCGTGCACCAGCGCCGGTGGCCGGCACCGGTCGGGCGGGCGGCGGCCGTCCTTCCGTAGCCGGGCCGGCGGGCGGGCCGCGGC
>CALEDW010000180.1 GCA_937949585.1 uncultured Acidimicrobiia bacterium | reverse complement strand
TGGTGCGCCGGATGCGGGAACGGCTCGGCTGCCCCGTGATCCCCCGCTACACCAGCACCGAGGCGGGGGTCTGCACCAGCACCACCGCCGCCGACCCGCCCGAGGTGGTGGCCACCACCGTCGGTCGACCCGCCCCGGAGGTGGAGCTGCGAGTGGTGGCCCCCGGCGGCGCCGACGCGCCGTCCGGGACGGTCGGCGAGGTGTGGTGCCGCTCCCCGGCGATGATGCGCGGCTACTGGGACGACCCGGCGCGCACCGCCGAGGTGATCGACGCCGACGGGTGGCTGCACACCGGCGACCTCGGCACGCTCGGACCCGACGGCCGGTTGCGGATCGTGGGGAGGATGAAGGAGCTGTACCTGCGGGGCGGCTACAACGTGTACCCCGCCGAGGTGGAGGCGGTCCTGCGGGAGCACCCCGCGGTCGCACAGGTGGCGGTGTGCGGGATCCCCGACCCGGTACTCGGCGAGATCGGCGCGGCGTTCGTCGTGCCCGAGCCGGACGGCACACTCACCCTCGACGCTCTGCGTGCCTTCTGCCGGGCCCGCCTGGCCGACTACAAGGCCCCCGACCGGCTTGTGGTGGTGGACGAGCTGCCGCTCACCGCGATGCACAAGGTCGACAAGGCGGCGCTGGCCCGGCGGTTCCGGCCCGCATGACGCTGCGGGAGCCCGGTCGCCGACGCGGGCCCCGACACCGGGTGCCGGTACACCGGCAGTGCCTGCCACGCCCGGCACCTGGTGCGCGTGCGACGATACCGCCGTGGGGAGCGGCGAGGAGCGGCCCTCGGGGGCGGGGGGCGGGCGTGACGACCTGGGCACCGGCGACACCCGGGAGAAGCCGATCCGCCTCGGCGGATGCCTGTTCACCCTCGTCGAGCCGCACCGCGGCCACGAGGTGGCCTACAACCGCTGGTACGAACGGGACCACTTCTACGCCGGGTGCATGATCGGGGCGGGGACGCTCGCCGGGGCCCGCTTCGTGGCCACCGCCGCCGACAAGGCACAGCGATTCCCGGCCGATTCGCCGCTGTGCGGCGGCGACGTGCGCCGCGGCTCGTACCTGGCGCTGTACTGGATCCTGGCCGGGCGGTTCGGGCGCTGGATCCGCTGGGGCACCGACCAGGTCCGCTGGCTGCACGACCACGACCGGATGTTCGCCCGCCGCGACCACGTGCACACCCTCATGTACCGCCTCGCCGCGGAATGGCACGCCGATCCCGACGGGGTGCCCGCGGAGCTGGCCCTCGACCACCGCTACCCGCACCTGGTGGTCTGCATCGGCGTACTCGGCGCCGGGCACGACGCCGGAGACGTGGTCGCCCGTGTGGCCGCCGACCCGCCGCCCGCCGACCAGGTGCTGGCCTTCCGCCCGGTGCCCCTGTCGGCGGACGCCCCCTCGGATGTGCCCCGCGACGCCGCCGACAGGGTCCTGCTGCTGGCCTTCACCCACCAGGACCCCGCGCCGATCTGGGACGGGCGGTGGCGGCGGTTCGTCGCCGGTCTCCGGGAGACGGGCGTGGCCGGCCCGCAGTTCGTGGGGCCGTTCCGGGCGACGGTGCCCGGCACCGACCGCTACACCGACGAGCTCTGGGAGAAGTAGGGGTTCTGCGGCTCGTGGCGGGCGGCGAGCACGGCGGCGACGTCGGGCTCCCCGGCCCGGCCCCGGGCCAGCGCGGCGGCGACCGCGACCCGGTTGTTGGCGAACACCGCCTCGGCGTCGCGGGCGGCCGGGTCGATCCACACCGCGGCGATGCACAGCACACGGGCGGCGAGGCCGGCGTCGAGGGTCCCGTCGGCCACTGCGTCGGCGACCCCGGCGGCCACCCCCGCCTGGGCAGGTCCCCAGGTGAGCCGCTCGTGCTCGGCGCCCGCGAGGGTCGCCTTGTTCACGAACAGGGTGAGCGGCCGGGTGGGCAGGTCGGGACGCAGGACGCACACGAACGGCACGTGACCGGCCCGGGGCGTGGCGAGCGCCGTGGCCCAGGCCGTCCCGACCGGCCCGTCGGGGACGCCGAGCAGCGTGTTGCAGTGAGCCGCTTCTGCGCCGCGACCGGCGTAGGCCTCCCCCACCTCCAGCCACGGCAGCGACGGGATCGACGGCGGACCGGGCGCGGCGTCGGGCACGTCGGTAGCGTAGGGACGCGTGAGGCGCCCTGCTGCGGACCTCGAGGGAGCGGCCCGGCTGGTCGACCTCGACCGCTACCCGCTGCTCGACCCCGCGTCCCCCGGCTGGGAGCGCGCCGTGACCTCGGCGCAGGACCAGTTGGCGGCGATCGGCGCCGCCGAGCTGGAGGGGTTCCTGTCGCCCGCCGGGCTCGCCGAGGTGACCGCCGACGCCACGGCACACGAGCACCGGGGGTATCGCAGCGAGGTGCCCGGAACCGTCTACCTCGAGCTGCCCGACCGCCAGGCCCCCGAGGGGCACCCGCGGCGCTGGACCGGCCGGGCCGCGCTGGAGGCGGTGGCCTGGGACCTGTTCGACCCCGACTCGCCGATCCGGGCGCTGTACGAGTGGGACCCGCTGCTGCGGTTCGTGGAGGCGATCCTGGGCCGCGGCCCGCTGTACCGCTACGCCGACCCGCTCGGCGGTCTGAACCTGGCGGTGATGCGCGACGGCGACGAGCTGCAGTGGCACTTCGACCAGACCGACTTCGTGGTCTCCCTGGCGGTGCGGGCCGCCGAGACCGGCGGCGACTTCGAGGTGGCGCCGCGGATCCGCGGCCCCGACGACGAACGCTACGACGCGGTGGCCGCGGTGCTCGCCGGACGTCACCACGGCGTGCTGCGCCTCCCGATGCGTCCGGGGACGCTGCTGGTGTTCGAGGGCCGACACTCGCTGCACCGGGTGAGCCCGGTGCGGGGTCCGACCAGCCGGCTGGTGGCGCTGCTCGGCTACGACACCCGGCCCGGCACGACCTCCTCGGACCTGCTCAAGCAGGTGCGCTACGGCCGGACCGTCCCAGTCGGGGCAGCACCTCGGCCCTGAACCGTTCGAGGTTGTCCCAGGCGAGCTCGGGGGGCAGCCCACCGGCGAGCGGGTTAAAGGTGAGCGCGGCGGTCGCCGGCAGCCGCTCGGCGGCGGCGATCACCTCGTCGGGGGTACCGACGAGGTAGTTCGGGCTGGCCCGCAGGTCCTCGATCCGCCGGGCGGCGACGTGGGGCAGGGACGCCTGCCCGCCGGTCTGGATCGCGTCGTAGGTGCGGGCCTCGTGCAGCAGGTAGGGGCCGATCTCGGCCCAGGTTCGTTCGGGATCGTCGGTGACGTGCACGTAGCTGGGCCCGGACGGGACCATCACGAACCCCTCCGTGCCGCAGCGGGCCGCTTCGGCGGCGTACACCTCGGCGAGGCGCGGGTCGTCGTGCATGGGCAGCAGCGGCAGGCCGAGACGGGCGGCGCGGCGGGCTGCAGCCGGCACCCCGCCGCCGACGAAGATCGGCGGGTGCGGCCGGGTGCGCGGTGCCGGGGTGACCCGCACGGTGCGGTCCTGCCAGGTGAACGGCTCGGCGGTGAACGCCTGCAGCAGCACCTGCAGGTGCTCCTCGAGGATCCGGCCCCGGCGCGAGCGGTCGACGCCGGCCATCGCGAACTCCTCGGGCCGGTACCCGGCGCCGATCACGGTCCAGACCCGCCCGGCGCTGGCGTGGTCGGCGACGACGATCTGCTCGGCGAGCCGGACCGGGTCGTGGAGCGGGCCGATCACCGCCGACACCATGATCCCGATGCGGCGGGTCGCGCCGGCCACCGCGGCGGCCATCACCAGGGGGGCCGGCAGCCAGCCGTCGTCCATGCCGTGGTGCTCGGAGAGCGCCACCAGATCGAAGCCCGCCTCGTCGGCGAAGCGACACTGGGCGAGCGCCGCGTCGTACAACTCGGCGGTGGTCCGCTCACCGAGGCCCGGGGGCGGCAGGCGGAGGTCGTGGCGCATCACCACCATCACCACGGGTCCGCCTCCCGGCGCAGCAACGGGCCGACCTCCGCACCGAAGCGCTCCACCTGCTCGGCGAGCTCGGCGGCGCTGCGGGTGGCGAAGCGCACCTGCAGGTGCGCCACGCCCATCGCCCCGTAGGCGTTGAGCGAAGCGGCGACCGCCTCGGCCCCTCCGCTGATCGTGCGCCGGGGCAGGTCCCACTTCGCCGGTCCCACGTGGACGAGCTCGGTGATCACCCCGAGCTCGGGCCGCGCCGCCGGGCGAAGCCGGTCGCGGTGGCGGCGGATGGCCTCGATCGCGGCGGGCATCTCGGCCCGGGGGGTGCCCTGGGGGATCCAGCCGTCCCCCCGGGCGGCCACGCGGCGCAGCGCGGCGGGGCTCGACCCGCCGATCCAGATCGGGGGGCGGGGTCGCTGGGCGGGGCGGGGTGCGAGGTGCATGCCGTCGAGGTGCCCGGTGGTCCAGGCCGCCACCACGGCGTCGATCGCGGCGTCGGTGCGGGCGCCCCGCTCACCGAACGGCACCCCGAGCGCGCTGAACTCACCTTCGAGGTGACCGGCGCCGACCCCGAGGATCAGCCGTCCGCCACTCAGGTGGTCGAGGGTGGCGAACGCCTTGGCGGTCTCGAACGGGTGCCGGTAGGCGGCGACCCAGACGCTGGTGGCCAGCCGGACCCGCTCGGTCTGGCCGGCCAGCCAGGCCAACAGCGCCACGGGGTGGTACCAGACCGCCGACATGGTCTCGGTGCGGTCGGCGGGGATGGCGAGGTGGTCGCAGCCGGCCAGGTACAGGAACCCGGAGCGGTCGGCGGCCCGGGCCACCGCCAGGATGTCGTCGGGCCCGGCCCCGGCCCGTTCCCAGGGCGCGGAGGTGAGCACGCTCTGGGCCTGCACCGGGAGCTGCATCCCGTAGGCCAACACCCCGTCGGGCACGATCGACACCGTCGTCGCGCCCGGCGACGCGGCTGCCGGCGCGCCGGCGGCGCTCATCCCGGCCAGACCACCGACTGCAGCTCGGAGTAGGCGTGGAGTCCGAAGGAGCCGCCGTCCCGCCCGACGCCGCTCTGGCGCATCCCGCCGAACGGGGTCTCATGGTTGCGCTGGACGGTGTTGATCCCCACGTTGCCGGTCCGCAGGCGCCGGGAGATCCGCATCGCCCGGGCGGTGTCGCCGCTGAACACGTAGTCGTACAGGCCGTAGGGGGTGCCGTTGACGAGGGCGACGCCCTCGTCCTCGTCGTCGAAGGGCAACGCCACGATCACCGGACCGAAGATCTCCTCCTGTACCACCGTCGCGTCGGGGCGGCAGTCGGCGAGCAGCGTGGGCGCCACGTAGAACCCCCGGTCGGGCACGGCGGCCTCGTCGCCGCCGTGGACGAGCGTGGCGCCCTCGGCCAGCCCGGCGCGGATGTGCCCCAGCACCCGGTCGCGCTGGGCGGCGGAGATCAGGGGACCGACCACGGTGTCGGGGGCGAGCGGGTCGCCGATCGTGAGGGTGCCGGCCGTCGTGGCCAGGGTCTCGACCACCTCGTCGTACCGAGATCGGTGCACGATCGCCCGCGTCGGGGCGGTGCAGATCTGGCCGGAGTGGAACGTCCAGGTGGAGGCGATCATCGCGACGGCCCGGCGCACGTCCGCGTCGTCCAACACCAGCGCCGCCCCCTTGCCGCCCAGCTCGAGCAGCCGGCGCTTCATCGTGCGTCCGGCGACCTCCCCGATGCGCCGCCCCACCGCGGTGGACCCGGTGAACGACACCATGTCGACGTGCGGGTCCTCCACCAGCGCCGCGCCGGTCTCGGGACCGGACCCGGTGACCACGTTCACCACGCCGGGCGGGAACCCCACCGCGTCGAGGATGCGGACCAGCTCGATGACGGCCAGCGGGTCCTGGGGAGCGGGGCGGATCACCACGGTGTTCCCCATGGCGAGCGCCGGGCCGATCTTGCCGGCCATGTTCACGATCGGGAAGTTGTACGGCGTGATGCAGGCCACCACCCCCACCGGCACCCGCCGGGCGATCGCGCCGATGAGCCCGCCGGGGGCGAGCGCGGTGTGGGGCATCTCCTGGGGCGGCAACGGGATCACCGTGGGCTCCAGCGCGCCGTCGGCGTAACGCTCGAGGCGCACCGCGGCCTGGGGCACCTGCATCGTGCGCCCCACGGTGGCGGTGCAGCCGGTCTCGGCGATCACCAGCGGCACCAGGTTCGGGGCCAGGGTGCGCAGCGCGCCGGCCGCGGCGTGCAGCAGCGCGGCGCGCTCACCCGGCTCGGTGGCCGCCCAGGCCGGGAACGCGCCGGCCGCCGCCTCGGCCGCCTCCGCCGCCTGGTCGACGCTCGCTTCCGGCGCCTCGCCGACCACCTCCTCGGTGGCAGGGTTCCGCACCGGGTACGTGCCGGCAGCGCCGGGGACCCAGCGGCCCCCGATCAACAGCTCGTAGGGCCCCCCGATCGGCACCGCCCGAGGTTAGAACACGTTCTCATTCAGGGGCCAGGGGGCCGGGCTACCCTCGCCACATCGTCACCCACGAGCCCGACCCGCTGACCCTCGGCCACCCCGGGACCCGCTGGTCGGAGGCGCTCGCACTGCTCGCCGACGCCGCGGCGCTCGCCGGGATCGACCCCGACGTCCACCGCCGCCTCTCCCGCCCCCACCGGATCCTCGAGGTGTCCGTCCCGGTCCGGATGGACGACGGGCAGGTGCGGGTGTTCACCGGGTGGCGGGTGCACCACGACATCACCCGCGGCCCGGCCAAGGGCGGGATCCGGTTCCATCCCGACCTCGACCTCGACGAGGTCATGGCCCTGGCCTTCGCCATGACGGTGAAGACGGCGGTGCTCGACCTGCCGTTCGGTGGCGCCAAGGGCGGGGTGCGCTGCGACCCCACCCGGATGTCGCTCGGGGAGTTGGAACGCCTCACCCGCCGCTTCACCTGGGAGATCCTGCCGCTGCTCGGCCCCGACCAGGACGTACCGGCCCCGGACGTGAACACCGACGGACGGGTGATGGCCTGGCTCATGGACACGATCTCGATGGCCAGGGGGGAGCGGCTCTCGGGCTCGGTGACCGGGAAGCCGTTGGCGGTCGGGGGAACCGCCGAGCACGCCGGCTCGACGGCGGCAGGGATCGTGACCTGCGTCCGGGCCACCTTCGGCGCGCTCGGCCTGCCGCTGGCCGGGGCCCGGGCCGTGATCCAGGGGTTCGGCAAGGTGGGCGCACCGCTGGCGTTCCTGCTGCACTCGGCGGGGATGCGGGTGGTGGCCGTCGCCGACGTCGCCGGTGCGGTGCACAACCCGGGCGGGCTCGACGTGGCCGAGTTGGCCCGCCACGTCGCCGCCACCGGGAGCGTCGCCGGGTTCCCCGAAGGGGAGGCGCTGCGAAGCGGCGAGCTGTGGGAGGTGCCGGCCGAACTGGCGGTGCCGGCCGCGTTGGCCCGGGCCGTCGACGCCGAGGTGGCCCGCCGCCTCGCCGCCCGGGTGGTGGTGGAAGCCGCCAACGGCCCGACGCTGGCCGAGGCCGACCCGATCCTGCACGAGCGGGGCGTGGTCGTGGTGCCCGACGTGGTGGCCAACGGGGGCGGGGTCACCTCGTCGTGGTTCGAATGGGCCCAGAACCGCCAGGGGATCGCCTGGGAACCGGGCGTGGCCGCCGACCGTCTCGACGCCACGATGCGTCGCGGGTTCGCCGAGGTGTGGGCCCGGGCCGAGCATCTCGGGGTCTCGCTGCGGCGCGCCGCCCACGTGGTGGCCCTGGAACGGGTGGCGGAGGCGATCCGGGTGCGGGGCCTGTTCCCTTGAGAGGGCCCGTCGCTCAGGGTTCGAGGTCGAGCGCCAGCATCCGGATGGCGTTGGTGCGCACGATCTTGCGGATCACGTCGTCGTCGAGGCCGGCCATGATCTCCATCGCCACCTTCTTGGTGTGCGGCCAGGTGGAGTCGCTGTGGGGGTAGTCGGTCTCGAAGGTCACGTTGTCCTCGCCGATCGCCTCCAGGGAGGCCAGGCCGTGCGCGTCGTCGAAGAAGCAGCCGTACACGTGCTGCCGGAACAGCTCCGACGGCGGCTTCGTCACCCGGTCGGCGACGCCACCCCAGGCCCGGTTCTCCCGCCACACCACGTCGGCACGCTCCAGGATGTAGGGGATCCAGCCGATCTGGCCCTCCGAGTACGCGAGGCGCAGCGCCGGGAACCGCTCCAGCACCCCCGACATCAGGTAGTCCACCAGCGACATCGCCGCGTTCATGTACGTGAGCGTCGAGCCCACCGCGGCCGGCGCATCGGCACTGGTGGAGGGCATCTTCGAGCTCGAGCCGATGTGCATGCACACCACCGTGCCGGTCTCGGCACAGGCGGCGAAGAACGGGTCCCAGTAGTCGGTGTGCACCGACGGCAGCCCGAGGAACGGGGGGATCTCGGTGAACGCCACGGCCCGCCCGCCCCGGGCGGCGTTGCGCCGCACCTCGGCGGCCGCAAGGCCGGCATCCCAGAGCTGGACGATCGACAGCGGGATGAGCCGCCCGCCCGAGCCGGCGCACCACTCCTCGAACATCCAGTCGTTGTAGGCCCGCACGCAGGCGTCGGCGAGCTCCTTGTCACGCCGTTCCAGGAACGTCTGGCCGCAGAAGCGGGGGAACGTGGGGAACGAGAGCGACGCCTCGGTCCAGTTGCGGTCCATGTCGGCGAGACGGGCGACGGGGTCGTAGCAGCCGGGGCGCATGTCGTCGTAGGTGATCGGGCTGACCGTCACCTCCTCGCGGGGGTAGCCGGCCGCGGCGGACAGGCGGGTCTGCGGCCAGCGCAGGTCCTCGCAGTACCACCAGTCGCACCAGGTGCCGTCCTCACCCGGCTCCGCCGCCCGGTACTCGAAGCGCCCGCCGACGAAGGTCATCTCGGCGATCTTGGTGCGCACCACCCGCGGACCCTCCTCCCGGAAGCGGGCGGGGAGCCGGTCCTGCCAGACGTTCGGCGGTTCGACGACGTGGTCGTCGACCGAGACGACCTTCGGGAAGGTCTCCGGGGTGAACATGCACGGAGCCTACATCTGACGGGGCGTCAGATTCCCGGGGTGCCGTCGCGCCGCACGACGCCCGGTGGGACGGGACGCGCCGCGCTGCACACCACCCCACGGCGCAGGCAGCGCACCTCCCGGGCCAGCGCCCCGGGCTGCCAGGCGTTGAGGAAGTCGGCGTGGGCGGTGTGCGGCCCGCCGGACGACAACGACAACCCCCCGGCCGGGCCGCGGTGCGGGTACCAGATCACGAGGGTGAGCCGGGGCAGCGCCACCGGGTGGCCCGACGGGCAGCCGCTCCGCCCGGAGTGGGCAACGTGGGCCCGGTGGCCGGGGCTGTCGAGGCGCCGCCCGTCCCAGCAGTCGGGGAAGCCGGAGGAGACCACCGGGCCGGACCCGCAACCCCAGGCCAGCACCTGCCGGGGCAGCGGCCGGCGGGTGAACGGGTCGCCGGCCGGCATGACCAGGCCCAGGGGGTAGGGCCGCACGGCGGCGGGGTCGACCCCCGGTGCGACCCGGTAGTAGGCGTCGAGGCCCAGCGGCCGAAGCGCCCGATCGCGGCGGCGCAACGACGGCGCCCAGTACGAGGCGGTGTCGCCGGGGTGGTCGCAGGTGGTGCCGCCGGCGGCGGCCAGGGACGATCGGCACCGGCAGGACGCGCGACCCCGACCGGCGCGGCACCCGGGACCGCCTCACCTCACCGCGGCGGTGGGGCGGGCACCCGGATCGCCGACAGGTCGGGGAACCGGGGGGCCTTCGTCGCCGGGCGGGCCGGAGCGGTGGCGGCCCGGGGCATGTTCCGCAGCGGCGGGGGGTCGGGCAGCTGCACCTCCCGGTACGGGACGGTGGGCGGCTTGTCCCGGGCGATGAGCGCCCCCACGTCGAGGGCCCCGGCGTCGAAGTCCCCCGACGGGCGGCCGCCGCACGGGGCCTTGGTCTGCAGGTCGGTCGGGGCGGTGGTGGCCGCCTCGTTGCCGGCGAAGCAGTTCCCCCCGTCGGGCGTGGGGGTGGTGCCCAGGGTGGCCAGGGCCAGGTCGGCCAGGCGCGAGTCGCTCACCGCGTTGTCACGGACCTCGTTGTCGAGCACCGGCCACAGCAGCGTGTCGGGCAGGGCGTCCTCGGCGACGTCGAGCACCTCGGCCGGCGGTCGCCGCTCGCAGCGCCCCAGGTCGGCGGAGCGCACCACCCGGGGATCCTCTTCGGGCATCGGCACCAGCCCGATCCCGGTGATGTCGTGATCGACCACTCGGTTGCGAACCACGACGTTGCCGATCCCGCCCGCCACGAGGATCCCGTTGCCGAGCGCGAGCTGCGCGGTGGCGATCGCGTCGCTGCGGCCGTTGTTGTTCGAGTGCACGAGGTTGCCGGCGATCGTGGTGCGCCGCTGCGGGAAGCACGGCTCGTAGGTGCCGACGTTGGGCACCACCCCCACCCGGTTGTCCCGGAACACCGAGTCGATCACGTACAGGTCACCACCGGAGTTCGTGCCGGAGTACCCGAGGCCGTTCCATTCCGAGAGCACCTCGCGGACGACGGTCCGGCACGGGTAGCAGGCCCCGACGTAGAAGCCGGCGTCGGGGCTGCCGGCGGCGTAGGACCGCTCGATGAGGCCGTCGGTCGACTCGAACGCGTACACGCCGTAGTCGCCGTTGCGGATCGCGGTGAGGTACGAGCCGCGGTAGCCGCGCACGCCGGTCCAGAAGAACCCGTTGGCGGTGTAGTGCCGGGCGGTGAGGTTCTCGATCGCCACGCCGTCGGCGCCGACCACCCGGATCCCGTTCTCCCGGCGGAACTCGCCGTCGAGGATCGTGCGGGTGCGGTCGAGGCCGCGGATCACGATCCGGGGGGTCTCCACGGTGACGGCCTCCCGGTACACCCCGGGGCTCACCAGCACCAGGTCGCCGGGCCGGGCCGCGTCGACGGCGGCCTGGATGGAGCGGTACTGCGACGGGACCCGCCGGAGGGTCCCGCCGCCGGGACCGCCGCCGTCGTCCCCGTCGCCGCCGCACGCGCCCAGGCCACCGGCCGCCAGCGCGGCGGCCAGGAGCGTCACGATGATCCGTCGCATGCCCCCTCCGGTCTGTGCAGTCTGCGTGCCCGACGCGTGCGCGCCGCCCCTCAGGGGACGACGATCACCACCCCGATCATGCCCCGCCGGGCGGTGCCGTGCAGGGAGCAGTAGTAGCGGTACACGCCGTCCCGGGCGAACCGGAACGACGCCTGCGCACCCGGGGGGAAGTCCTCGACGTCGAGGCGGAACCCACCGCCGTCGATCGGCAGCACGTTGTGGTCGTTGCGTCCGGCGTTGCGGAACTCCACCCGGGTGCCTGCGCGCACCTTGATCCGCCCGGGCACGAACCGGTTGTCGATCGCCTCCACCCGGACCCTCGGGCCCGGACTGAGCGGCACCGCCCGGTACCCGGCCACGCTCGGACGGCCGGCACCCCCACCGCCGCCGCCGGCGCAGGCGGCCAGGGCCACCAGGGCGCCGGCCAGGCCGACCCCCACGGCGACCGCCACCCCGCTCGATGCGCGCCGCCCGGCGCTGGGGCTCACCGGCCGACCCCGCCGGCCCGCTCCCACACCCCGACCACCGCGTCGGTGGTGGTGAGCGTCGCGACCACGGCCAAGGTGTGCTCGAGCACCGCCCGGCCGTAGTCGGCCGGCACGCCGGCCACCGCGTCGGTGGGGACCACCACCCGGTAGCCGAGGTTCACCGCCCCGAACACCAGGTCGAGGATCCCGACGTTGAGGGACACCCCGACCGCCACGACCGTGGTGACCCCGAGGTGGCGCAGCGTCGGGTCGAGCTCGGTGCCGGTCACGGGGCCGAGCCCGTGGTGGCGGCGCAGCACCAGATCCTCGGGGGCGACCCCCACCGCCTCGGGCACTGCCACCGCCGCCGTGCCGGGGGTGAGCT
>CALEDW010000179.1 GCA_937949585.1 uncultured Acidimicrobiia bacterium | reverse complement strand
GGGCCACCTGGCGGACCATCTGCTGCGCGACCTTGAACTGCTTGAGCAGCGCGTTCACCTCGGAGGTGGTCACCCCCGCTCCCCGGGCGATGCGGAGACGGCGCGACCCGTTGATGATCGACGGGTCCCGGCGCTCCTGGGGAGTCATCGAGCAGATGATCGCCTCCACCCGGGCCAGCTCCCGTTCGTCGAGATCGGCCTGGCGCAGCTCTTTGGGCATGCCGGGCAGCAACTTGAGCAGGTTCGTGAGGGGCCCCATCTTGCGGACCTGGCGCATCTGGGTGAGGAAATCCTCGAGGCTGAACTGCCCCTCCCGCAGCTTCGCCTCGGCGGCCTTGGCCTGCTCGGCGTCGAAGGCGGCCTCCGCCTTCTCGATCAGGGTGAGCACGTCACCCATCCCGAGGATGCGACCGGCGATCCGGTCGGGGTGGAACGGCTCGAACTCGTCGAGCTTCTCGCCCACCCCGACGAACAGGATCGGCTTGCCGACCACCTCCTTCACCGACAGCGCCGCCCCGCCCCGGGCATCCCCGTCGATCTTGGTGAGGACCACCCCGTCGAGCGGCACGGCCTCGTCGAACGCAGTGGCGACGTTCACCGCCTCCTGACCGGTCATGGCGTCGACGACGAGCAGCGTGTCGGTCGGCTCCAGCACGTCCCGCACCGCCCGCAGCTCGTCCATCAGCTCCGTGTCGACCTGCAGCCGGCCGGCGGTGTCGACGATCACCACCGTGCTCGCCCGCCGCTCGGCTTCATCCCTGACCCTCCGGCACAGCGCCACCGGGTCCGCCTCGCCGGGACCGGGGCCCAGCACCGGGACGTCGATGCGGTCGGCGAGCACCCGCAGCTGCTCCACCGCCGCGGGTCGCCGGAGATCGGCGGCCACGAGCAGCACCGACAGCCCGTCCCGCCGCAGGCGCCGGGCGAGCTTGGCGGCACAGGTCGTCTTGCCCGAGCCCTGCAGTCCGCACAGCATCACCACCGTCGGCGGCCGATCGCTCATCACGAGGCGACCGGTCGTCCCGCCGAGGGTGGTCACCAGCTCCTCGTGGACGATCTTGATCACCTGCTGGGCCGGGGTGAGGCTCTGGTGCACCTCGGCACCAGCCGCCCGCTCCCGCACCCGCGCGACGAGGTCGCGCACCACCCGCACGTTCACGTCGGCTTCAAGCAGCGCGAGGCGGATCTCCCGTGTGACCTCTTCGACGTCCCGATCGCTCAGCCGGCCCCGGCCCCGCAGCCGGGTGAAGATCCCCTCGAACCGTTCGGCGAGCGCGTCGAACACCGCCCGTAGGCTATTGGACCAGCGCGGCCACGAACTCCGCGGGGTCGAACGGCACCAGGTCCCCCGGGCCCTCCCCCACCCCCACGAGCTTGACCGGGATCCCGAGCTCCGCCTCGATGGCCAGCACGATGCCGCCCTTGGCGGTTCCGTCGAGCTTGGTGAGCACCACCCCGGTCACCCCCACCGCCTCGGCGAACTGCCGGGCCTGGGCGAGCCCGTTCTGGCCGGTGGTGGCGTCGATCACGAGTAGCACCTCCTGGAGCGCCCCGGGTGTCCGCTCCACGATCCGCTGCAGCTTGGCGAGCTCGGCCATGAGGTTCACCTTCGTGTGGAGCCGCCCTGCGGTGTCGACGAGCACGAGGTCGACGTCGCGGGTGCGGGCGGCCTCGATCGCGTCGAACACCACCGACCCCGGGTCCGCGCCCTCCTGGCCCCGCACCACCGGCACCCCAACCCGCTCCGCCCACGCGGCGAGCTGGTCGGCAGCCGCGGCCCGGAACGTGTCGGCGGCGGCCAGCAGCACCCGGTGGCCCTCACCCCGCTCAGCGGCCGCGACCTTGGCGATCGTGGTGGTCTTGCCCACCCCGTTCACCCCGACGAACAGCCAGACGCTCAGCCCGCCCTCGCGCCGGTGCAGCCTGCGATCCCGGCCGGACAGGCAGGCCTCGAGCTCCTCGCGCAGCAGGGCCACGAGACCTTCGCCGTCGCCGACCCGTTCGGCTGCGGCCCGGGCCTGCACTGTGGCCAGCACCTCGGCGGAGGTCCGGACCCCGACGTCGGCGAGCAGCAGCGTCTCCTCCAGCGACTCCCAGGTCTCGTCGTCCACGCCGCGGACCCGGACGCCGCCCAGCACGCCGGCCAGGACGGCGCGCGCCTTGCCGAGCCGGTCCGCGAGCCGCGGCCGGGCCGGCGCCACCGGTTCGACCACTCCCGCAGGCACGTCCGGCCGGACGGGCGGCGCCGACGCAGGCTCCCGGGGAAGCGTGCCGGTCGGGGCCGACGGTGACGACCCCGGTTCGCCCGCAGTCGGCGGGCCGGGTGGCGCCGGCGGCTCCGGGGCCGTGGCCGTGGCGCCCCCGTCTCCGGGGCCCGCTGCATGCCCGGACGGGCGGGACCGGCGGGCCGAGAGACGGTTCAGACCGAGTCCGAGCGCGACGAGCACCACGGCGAGGACGAGGATGAGCGCGACGACGAGCTCGGGGGACACGGGGCGGGGATGCTACTGGGACGGCGCGACCGGCGGTCCTCCTGCCCGGTACGACACCACCTGGTCGCTGGCCGGGGCGATCCCGGCCGCGTCCAGGGCCTGCTTGAGCCGGGCCCGCAGCTCGCGGGCCACCCTCCACTGCTCCAGCGGTCGGGTCTTCACCGCCAGCCTGATCACCACCCGGTCGGCGGCGATGGCCTCGACACCCCACACCTCCGGTGCGTTCAGGATCAGCGAGGCGAATTGGGGGTCGCGCCGCAGTTCGTCGGCGGTGCGGCGCACCAGCTCCATCGCGGCACCCACGTCGGTGTCGTAGGCGACGGCCACGTCCAGCAGCGCCCGGGCCCACTGCTGGCTCTTGTTGCCGACCCAGGTGATCTGACCGTTGGGGATGTGCCAGACCGTGCCCTCGTTGTCCCGCAACCTGGTGGTACGCAGGCTGACCCCCTCCACCACCCCGGTCGCCGGACCGGCGTTGACGACGTCGCCGACCCCGTACTGGTCTTCGATGAGCATGAACAGCCCCGCCAGGAAGTCCCGGACCAGCGTCTGGGCCCCGAAACCCAGCGCCACCCCCATCACCGTCGCGCCCACCCCCAAAGCGGCGAGGTTCACGCCGAGCTCGTCGAGCACCATGACGACCGCCGTGGCCCAGATCAGGGCGCTGGAGACCGACCGCAAGACCGCCCCGATCGTCTCGGCCCGTTGCTTGCGCCGGGTGGAGGGCACCGGGGAGGTGTCGAGGAGCGAGAGGCCGGTGCGGCGGCGGAGCCGGTCGAGCTTCTCCACCGCATCGTCGCGGGCGAGCCGGCGCACCACCCGCCGGATCGCAAGCCGGGTGATCCGCACCACCAGGTAGGCGACGGCCAGGATCACGAGGATCCGGAACGGTGCGGACAGCGTATCGGCGATCTCAGCGGCCCTGCTGCTGCCCGTCAGGTCGTAGACGGTGGCGCACAGCCAGGACTGCCGGCCCGCCTCCCCGCAGGCCGCAACCTTCTCCAGGTCCGCCACGGCGACGATCAGACGGGCTCCTCCGTGAGCACGATCTCGCCCGGCGCGTCGTCCCGGGGGCGCAGGCGCTGGCTCACCACCCGCGACGACCCGCCCGGCGGCATCGACACCCCGTAGAGACAGTCGGCCGCCTCCATGGTGCGCTTCTGGTGGGACACGATCACGAGCTGCGCCTCGTTCCGGAACGAGTGCACCAGGTCGAGGAACCGGTGGAGGTTCACGTCGTCGAGCGCGGCCTCCACCTCGTCGAGCACGTAGAACGGCGACGGGCGGGCCCGGAACACGGCAAAGAGGAACGCCATGGCCACCAGGGAGCGCTCCCCGCCCGACAGCAGCGTGAGGCGCCGGGTGTTCTTCCCCGAGGGGCGGGCCTCGATTTCGATCCCGGTGTGCAGGAGGTCGTCCGGGTCGGTGAGTACGAGACGGCCGCTGCCGCCGGGGAAGAGGGTGTGGAACAGGTCCGCGAAATGGCGTTCGACGTCGGCGAACGCGGCACCGAACGTGGCGACGATCTCCCGGTCCACGGCCCGGATCACCCGTTGCAGCTCGCGGCGGCCGGCTTTCACGTCCTCGAGCTGGCGGGTGAGGAACTCGTGGCGCTCCCGCAACGCCTCGTACTCCTGGATCGCCAGTGGATTCACCGGCCCCATGACCCGCAGCTCCCGCTCCAGCTCCCGGGCCCGGGCGGCCGGGGTGGTGCCCTCGGGGATCGGCGGGAGGTCGGCGTCGAGGGTGGCCTCGGGTTCGCAGTCCAGCGTCGAGCGAATCCGTTCGACGCAGGCCTCGAGGCGGGCCTGGGTCTCTGCGGCCTCCATCCCGGTGCGCCGGCCCTGCTCAGCGAGCTCGGCCAGCCTGCGCTCGGCGGCGACCCGCTCGGAGCGCAGGCCGTCGAGCTCGGCGCGCGCCGCGGCGGTGCGCTCCGCCTGTCGGGCCCGCTCCCGCCGGATCCGTCCGGCCAGGCCGTCGACCCGGGTGAGCCAGGCGTCCAGGGTGCCGGCGACGTGCCGGTAGGCGGCGTCACGAGCCGCCAGGGCCTGCCGGGCCGCCTCGGCGGCGGCGCGGGCGTCGGGGTCGCGGGCGAGGCGCTCGCTGAGCTGCGCCAGCCGGTCGGACAGCAGGCGACGGCGCTCGTCGAGCGCAGCTGCGGCGACCTCGTGCCGGCGGACCAGCGCCTGTGCGGCCTCGAGCTCGGCCCGGTGGTCGCCCAGGCCCTCCAGCGCGGCGGCCCACTCGGCGCGGGCGGCCTGCGCCGCCTCAACTGCGGCGAGCGCCGCGTCCGCCGACCAGGCACCCGCCGTGCGGGCCGGACCCTCCCAGAGTTCACGCCCGGCCCGGCAGCGACCGCCCCGGGGGGTGCAGACGACGAGGTCGGGGTGCTGTGCCGAGACGGCCACGGCCTCCACCAGCGGCCCGTCCCACAGCACGCAGCCGGCGAGCATCTCGGCGAGCGGGGCGGCCAGGCCCGCCACCGCGGTCCGCACGAGCCCGACCAGGGGTCGGCACCCCGCCGGCGCCGGCGTCGCGCCGGGGGCGACCGGCCGATCGTGCGGGTCGACCACCAGGACCCCCACCCGCCGGTCGGCCGCCGCCGGGTGTTCGAACACTCGCAGGGCGGTGTCGTCGCCCCGCACCACGAGGAGCCCGAGCCGGTCGCCGAGCGCGGCGGTGAGCGCGTCACGCGCCTCGACGTCGGTCTCCACGAGCTCTCCGAGTACGCCCAGCACCCCCTCGAGCTCCCTGAGCTCGGCGGGCGGGCCCGCCCCGGCGTCGCGCTCGAGCGCGTCCCGGTGGGCCTCGGCCCGGGCCAGCGCCGCCTCGGCCCGGGCTAGCTCGGCCCGGGCCCGGCGGCGTGCCTGCTCCTCGCCGACCACCCGGTCGGCCAGCCGGTCCCGCTGCGCCGCCGCCGCGCGGAGCCGCTCG
>CALEDW010000178.1 GCA_937949585.1 uncultured Acidimicrobiia bacterium | reverse complement strand
CCCGCTATCTGACGGGTGCGGCGATCCCAGTCGACGGCGGGACCTACGCCGGGCTCCTCTGAACCACCGTGCGCGCCACCGCCACCACCGGCCGCGGTCGCCCGGGGCGCGTAACCTTGGGTGCGATGGTCGTGCCGGAGGTCACCCACGATCGGGGGTTGTGGACGGTCCCGAACGCGATCTCCCTGGCGCGCCTGGCCTGCGTGCCGGTGTTCGCCTGGCTGCTGGTGGGGGCGGACCGACCGGTGGCGGCGGCAGCGCTGCTGGGGGTACTCGGGGCCTCGGACTGGGTGGACGGTTGGATCGCCCGGCACTTCGACCAGGGCAGCGAGGTGGGCAAGGTCCTCGACCCGGTCGCCGACCGGGTGCTGCTCATCGCCGGGGCGGGGATCCTCCTGCTCGACGGGCGGGTGCCGGTGTGGGTCGCCGCCGCGGTGGTGGTGCGGGAGGTGATCATCAGCCTCGCCACCCTCGGGTTGGCCTTCGCCCGGGCCCGCCGCATCGACGTGCAGTGGGTCGGCAAGGCCGGGACCCTGGCCCTCATGTTCGCGCTGCCCGGGTTCCTCCTCCTCGACCTCGGCTCGACGGGCGATTGGTGGCGGGCGCCGCTGGCCGTGGCCACCTGGGCGTTCACGCTCGGCGGGCTGGCCCTCAGCTACTACGCCGCGGCGCGCTACGTACCGCTGGCCCGCGACGCGCTCGGCGCGGGGCGGGATCCCGCGAACCGGGGGGTGGGTGCCCGGTGAAGGCGGTGATCCTCGCCGGAGGGGAAGGCACCCGACTGCGGCCGCTCACCTCCAACCAGCCGAAGCCGATGCTGCCGATGGCGAACCGGCCGATGATGGAACACATCGTGCGCCTCCTCGCCGCGCACGGCTTCGACGACATCGTGGTGACCGTTGCGTTCCTCGCCAACCAGATCCGCACCTACTTCGGGGACGGCTCCGACTTCGGGGTGCGGATCCGCTATGCGACCGAGGACACCCCCCTCGGTACCGCCGGGTCGGTCCGGAACGCCGCCGACGAACTCGACGACACGTTCCTGGTGATCTCCGGCGACGTGCTCACCGACATCGACCTCACGGCGTTCACCAAGGCCCACCAGTCGGTCGGGGCGCTCGCCTCGATCGCGCTGAAGCGGGTGGAGGACCCCCTCGAGTTCGGGATCGTGATCACCCGCGAGGACGGCTCCATCGAACGGTTCCTCGAGAAGCCGACCTGGGGGCAGGTGTTCTCCGACACGATCAACACCGGCATCTACGTGCTGGAGCCCGACGTGTTCGAGTACATCCCGCCCGGACAGGTCGTCGACTTCTCCGGCGACGTGTTCCCCGCCGCCTTGGCCCGGGGCCGGCCGCTCTACGGGCACGTGGCCGAGGGCTACTGGGAGGACGTCGGCACGCTCGAGGCGTACCTGCGGGCCCACGCCGACATCCTCGACCGCAAGGTCGGGGTGGAGATCGAAGGGTTCGAGATCGCCGAGGGGGTCTGGCTCGGCGAGGGCGCGGACGTCGACCCGGACGCTCGGCTGGAGGGCCCGGCCATCGTCGGCCCGAACTGCCGGGTGGAGGCCGGGGCGGGCATCCGGGAGTACACGGTGCTCGGCAACGACGTCGTGGTGAAGCACGACGCGGTCATCCAGCGGTCGGTGGTGCACGACCACGCCTACGTGGGTCCGGCGGCGCGCCTGCGGGGCGCGGTGGTCGGGCGGTCCTCCGACCTGCGGGCCCACGCCACCCTGGAGGAGGGCACGGTGCTCGGCGACGAGTGCTTCATCGGGGAGCACGCGGTGCTCAACGCCGGCGTCAAGGTGTACCCCTTCAAGACCGTCGAGGCCGGCGCGGTGGTGAACACCTCGATCGTGTGGGAGAGTCGTGGGGCCCGCACCCTGTTCGGCCGGCGGGGGGTGCGGGGCCTGGCCAACGTGGACATCACGCCCGAGGTCGCCACCCGGCTGGCCATGGCCCACGGCACCGCGCTCAAGAAGGGCGCGGTGGTCGTGACCAGCCGGGACACCAGCCGTGCGGCCCGGGCCCTGAAGCGCTCGATCATCGCCGGGCTGAACATGGCCGGGGTGAACGTCGAGGACGTGGAGCTGGCCACGGTGCCCCTGACGCGGTTCCAGGTGCGCACCTCGGTGGCGGCCGGCGGCATCACCGTGCGGCTGCACCCCGACGACCCGAACAGCGTCGAGATCCGGTTCATCGACTCGGCGGGGCGGGACATCGACGAGGCCATGCAGCGCAAGATCGAGCGGCTGTTGGCCCGGGAGGACTACCGGCGGGCGTTCGCGGGCGACATCGGCGACATCACCTTCCCGCCCCGCTCGCTCGAGTTCTACACCGCGGCGCTCGAGAAGAGCGTGGACCGGGCCCGGCTGCGGGACCGGGCGTTCAAGGTGGTGCTCGACTACTCCTTCGGGGCGGCGTCGCTGGTCATGCCGGCGGTGCTGGCGAAGATCGGCGCCGAGGTGCTGGCCGTGAACCCGTTCGCGGCGACCCGCCCGGCCATCACCGCCCGGGAGGACCGCGACGCCCGCACGGCCCGGCTCGGCGAGCTGGTGCGCGCCTCGGCGTCGGACCTGGGGATGATCATCGACCCGGACGGCGAGCGCGGCACCCTGCTCGACGAGCAGGGCCGGCCGCTCGATCCCGACCGGGCGCTGCTGGCACTGCTCGACCTGGTGACCGCCGCGCACCCGGGGGCCCGGGTGGCGCTGCCGGTGTCGGTGAGCCGGGCCGCCGAGGAGCTCGCCGCGGCCCGCGGCGCCACCATCACCTGGACGAAGCTGTCCGCCGCGCACCTCATGGAGGTTGCGTCCCGGGGCGACGTGACCTTTGCGGCCTCGCAGGAGGGCGGGTTCATCTGGCCGGACTTCCTGCCCGCCTACGACGCGGTGGCCACCCTGGTGCGGACCTGCGACCTGCTCGCCCGCACCGGCCGGTCGCTGGCGGCGACGGTCGACGCCACCCCGGTCACCCACCTGGCCCACGAGGAGGTCCCGGTGCCCTGGGAGCGCAAGGGCGCGGTGATGCGCGAGACGGTGGAGCGGTCCAAGGGCCGCGAGCTGGTGCTCGTGGACGGGGTGAAGATCCTCCACGACGGCGGCTGGGCGCTGGTCCTGCCCGATCCGGAGCACCCCACCGTTCACGTGTGGGCCGAGGGGCCGAGCGGTCCCGAGGCCGAGCGGCTCGCCGCCGAGTACGCCCGCCGTATCCGCCAGTCCGTGCTCTGACCGCCTGCCCGATCCGCCCGCCCGGACCCAGGAGTACGCCATGCCCGACACGCCCGACCCGATCCCCTCCACCGGCGCGATCCCCGAGGACCTGCGCTACTCCCGGGACCACGAGTGGGTGCGGGTGGAGGGCGGCACGACCGCCCGCGTCGGGATCACCGACTACGCCCAGGACCAGCTCGGCGAGGTGGTCTACGTCGAACTGCCCGCCGTGGGCGACGAGGTGCGGGCCGGCGCCGCCGCGGCCGAGGTCGAATCGACGAAATCCGTGTCGGAGGTCTACGTGCCGGTGTCGGGCACGGTGCGGGCCGTGAACGAGGTGCTGGCGGACCGGCCCGAGCTGGTGAACCAGGACCCCTACGGTGAGGGGTGGCTGCTGGAGCTCGAGCTGGCGGATCCGTCCGAGCTCGACGGCCTGCTCGACGCGGCCGGGTACGCGGAGCTCCTGCGGGCGGGGTGACCTCCTGCCCGGCGGGCCCGCTGCCCTCGGCCCGCCGGCGCAGGTGTGGCAGGTGTGGTTGGTACCCTGCCGGCGATGATCTGCGCCCGCTGCGGTCACCGCAACGAGGCCGACGCCCGCTTCTGCTCGGCCTGCGGGACGGCCCTGGCGGCGATCCCGACCGGCGGGGGACCCGGCGAGGACACCACCGCCACCCTCGCCGCGGTTGAGGCCGGACCGGCGCCCGGGCCGGGAGGGGCGGTGCTGGTGGTGATCCGGGGCCCGAACGCCGGCAGCACCTTCCGGTTGCACGGACCGTCCACGTCGCTCGGACGCCACCCCGACTCCGACGTCTTCCTCGACGACATCACCGTCTCGCGCCGGCACGCGGTGGTCGAGGCCGACGCCGGCGGGGTGCGCATCCGCGACGTCGGGTCGCTGAACGGCACCTACCTCAACCGCCGGCGGGTGGAGGAGGCCACGCTCTGCGACGGCGACGAGCTGCAGATCGGGCGGTTCGTGCTTCGGTACCACGAGGTGGGCAGGTCAGGGCCGTGAGCGGGCACCTGTCGATCGGGGAGGTCCTGGCCCAGCTGCAGGACCGGTACCCCGACGTCACGGTCTCCAAGATCCGCTTCCTGGAGAGCCAGGGGCTCATCGACCCGGAGCGCACCCCGTCGGGGTACCGCAAATTCTCGCCGGCCGACGTTCGGCGCCTGCGCTGGATCCTCCAGCAGCAGAAGGAGCACTTCCTGCCCCTCCGGGTGATCCGGGAGCGCCTCGCCACCCTCGACGACGCCGCGCTGGCCCGCGACCTGGGCGAGGCACCCCCCGACGGCGGGCCGTCTGCCGGCGGGCGCCGCAACCGGGAGCCGGGGGGCGCGCCCGGCGGGGCCTCCGGGCCACCGGTCGACGCCGCGCCCGGCGACCCCCTGCCCGGCGACGGGCCCGCCCGCAGGGCCGGGGCGGGTCGCCGGGCCCGGGGCCGCGCCCCGAGGCGCGGCGGGCCGGTCGAGGCGCTCGACCTCGGTCCCGGCTTTGCCGAGGATCCCGACGACCTCGACGACCTTGCCCCCGAGCTCAGCGGCGCCTCCCTGAGCCGCAGCGAGCTCGCGGCGGCCGCGAAGATCGGCACCGAGATGATCGACGAGCTGGTGGCCCATGGGCTGATCAGCGCCCAACCCGGTCCCCGCGGCGCGACCCGCTTCGACGAGGACGCCCTCGCGGTCGCGCACCTCGCCGCCGGGTTCGCTGCGCACGGTATCGAGGCCCGCCACCTGAAGATGTACCGGCGGTTCGCGGAGCGGGAGGCGACGCTGTTCACCCAGGCGGTGCTCGGCCTGCTGCGCCAGCGCAACCCGGAGGCCCGGGCCGCGGCGCGCGAGGCCATCGGCGAGCTCGCTCGCCTCGGCCGCCGGCTGCGGTCCGTGCACCTGCGCCGGGCGGTGACCCGGGCCCTGCGGGAGTGAACGGCCGCCCCGAGTTGCTCCTCGGGCCGGAGGAGCTGGCGACGGAGGTCCGCCGCCTCGCCGGCGAGATCCGGGCCGATCATCCGGATGGGGTGGTGCTGGTCGGGGTGCTGAAAGGGGCGCTGCTCTTCTGCGCCGACCTGGCCCGGGCCCTGCAGGGCATCGAGGTGCTGGTCGACTTCATCGCCATCTCTCGTTTCGCCCCCGACTCGGGGCGGGTGCGGATCCTCCAGGACACGACCCTCGACCTGGCCGGGCGTGACGTGGTGATGGTGGAGGACATGGTCGACACCGGCCTCACCGCCACCTACCTGCTCGGTGAGCTGCGCCGGCGCAAGCCCCGGCGGGTGCGCCTGTGCACCCTGCTCGACCGGCCGGTGCGGCGCATCGTGCCGCTGC
>CALEDW010000177.1 GCA_937949585.1 uncultured Acidimicrobiia bacterium | reverse complement strand
CCCGGGTGTGGCCGCCCGGGCCCCGGGTGGCGATCGTCTCCAACGGCGGCGGGCCGGCCATCCTCGCCGCGGACGCAGCCGCTGCGGCGGGGCTGGAGGTCCCGCCGCTCGGGCCCGTCGCCAGGCGGCGGGTCGCGGAGGCGAGCCCGCCCGGCGCGGCGGTGGCAAACCCCGTCGACCTCACCGCCGCCGCCGGGGCCGACCACTACCGGCGGGTCCTCACGTGCCTGCTCACCGAACCCGGCGTCGACTCGGTGATCGTGGTCTTCGTCCCGCCGCTGGGCGCCGAGGTCGCCGAGGTCGCCGCCGCCATCACCGAAGTGTCCGCCGCCCACCCCGACCGGCTCGTCGTCGCCTGCTTCCTCACCCGGGACGTCCCCGACCCGGGGACCGGTCCCGCCGGGCCGGCCGGGGGGGTCCCGACCTTCCGCTGGCCGGAGGCGGCGGCCCGGGCCGTCGCCCATGCCACCGCCTACGCGGCTTGGCGCTCCCGCGACCCGGGTCGGGAGCTCGGCTACGACGACCTCGATCTCGAGGTTGCGCACCGGATCACCCGCGCCGCGCTCGAACGGGCGGGTGGGGCGCCGACCTGGCTCGCCCCCGACGACGCGGTCCGCCTGCTCGAGTCCGTCGGCGTGCCCTGCGCGCCGGTCCGGGTCGTGGGCTCGGCCGACGAGGCGGTGGCCGCGGTGGGCGAGCTCGGCTGGCCGGTGGCCCTCAAGGCCGTCGGGCCGACGCTGGTGCACCGGACCGAGCACCGGGGGGTCGTGACCGACCTCACCGACCCCGAGGCGCTGCGGGTCGCCTACGCGGAGCTGCGCACGCGCCTCGGCGCGGCGATGGAGACGGCGATCGTGCAGCCGATGGTGGCGGGCGGGGTCGAGACGATCGTGGGGGTGACCCAGGATCCCACCTTCGGTCCCCTGGTGGCCTTCGGGCTCGGCGGCGTGACGGCCGAGCTGTGGCGGGACGTGGCGGTCCGCCTCGTCCCGCTGACCGACGTCGACGTCGCCGAGCTGCTTGCGGCTCCCCGGGGCGCACCGCTCCTGCACGGCTGGCGGGGTGCGCCGCCGGTGGACCTGCCGGCGCTCGCAGCGGTGATCGGGCGCGTCGGGGTGCTCGCCGACACGCTCGACGAGCTCGCCGAGCTCGACTGCTACCCCGTCGTGGCGCGCCGCGACGGGGCGTGGGTGCTGGACGCCAAGCTGCGGGTGCGGCCACCGCCGCCCCGGCCTCCCGTCGGGGTGCGCCGACTCGGCCCGTGACCCGTCGGCGACGAGGTTCTTGAGTCGGCCCGCGTCGCTGCCGATGTTCCGGGCGTGACCGCATCGGCCGGCGGTGGCCGGGCCATCCTCTTCGCCGGTGCCGTCTCGCTCGTCGCGCTGGCGACGGCGCCGGCTGCCGCCGTGGCAGCGTGGGCCCGGCTGGCCCTGGGACTGCTGATCGTCGCCGCGACGGCCGCCGGCTCCGCCCGGAAGCCGGTGCCGCGGCGGCCTTGGTGGTTGCTCACCGGGGCGCTGGCGCTGTGGGTGGCCGGCGACGCGCTGTTCGACGCCCACGAGGCCGCATGGCCCGCCGAGGTGCCGACGCGGGCCGCCGACGGGCTGTGGATCGCGGGCTACCCGCTGTTCGCCGCCGCGCTGTACACAATGGTGCGCCGGCGGAGCGGGCGTGAGGCGCTGGCCGGCCTCCTCGACGGGGTGCTGCTCGGCGCCGCGCTCGTCATCGTGGTGTGGGTCACCCTCGTCGCCCCCACCTCGGGGGAGTTGGGCGTCACCGACCGGATCCTCAACGCCGTCTACGTGCTCAGCGACGGGGTGCTGGTCGCCGCGGCTGCCTGGCTCGTGCTCACGCCGGGCCCGGCTTCGGTGGCCGGCCGGCTGCTTCTGACCGGCGCCGCGACCGTGTTCCTGGCCGACGTGGCCTGGTCGATCGCGGACCGGGTCGGGCACGACTGGGCGGCGGTGCTCAACCCGGCCTACGTCGTCGGCTATGCGCTCGTCGCCGCCGCCGTGCTCCATCCGTCGGCCGCGGCGCTCACCCGGGCGGTCGCGGTACCGGGAGACCACCTGCAGCCCGCCCGCCTGGCGTTCCTCGCCGCGTCGCTGTTCATCGGCCCGCTCGCCGTGCTGCTCCCCGCCCGCCAACCCCTGTTCGACAAGCTCGTGGTGAGCGGCTGTTCGCTCGCCATCATGGTCGCGGTCGTCGGCCGGTTCGTGGCCCTGGTGCGACGCACCGAACGGCAGCAGGAGCGGCTCGCCGCCGAAGAGCTGCGGTTCCGCACGATGGCCGAGTCGGTGCCGGTGGGGATCTACGAGGTCGGCGCCGATCTGCGCATCACCTGGTCGAACACCCGGGCCGAAGAGCTGTTCGGGCGGCGCATCGACGGGCTGCGGGCCCCGGAGCTGCTAGGCGCCGTGCCCGCCGAGGATCGACGGCGGATCATCGAGGCATCGGAGCGGGTCCTGGCCGGGAAGGCCGCCTCGACGGAGCTGCGGATCCGCCGGGCCGACGGGACGCAGCGCTGGGTGCGCTGGCGGGGCGTCCCCGCCCCCCGCTCGGGCACCGACCACCCCACCACGCCGGTGGTGTTCGCGTCCACCGAGGACGTGACCGACCTGAAGACCCTGCAGGACGAACTGGCCCGCCTCGCCACCCACGACCCGGTGACCGGGCTGCCCAACCGGCGCCTGCTCTTCGAGGAGCTCACCGCGGCGCTCGCGACGCTCGCCGACCGGCGCCGGTCGCTGGCGGTGATGTTCTGCGACCTCGACCGGTTCAAGCTCGTGAACGACATGCTCGGCCACGACGCCGGCGACGCGCTGCTGCGGGAGATCGCCGGACGCCTGCGGACGATGCTGCGGACCGACGACGTGGTGGCCCGCTTCGGCGGCGACGAGTTCGTGCTGGTGCTGCGCGACCCCGGTTCGAAGCTCGACGTCGCCGCCCTGGCGCAGCGGATCGTCGAACGGGTCCAGGAACCGGTGATCATCGGGGACCACCCGGTGTCGGTGGGGGCCAGCATCGGGATCGCGCTCGCCCACGGGCCCGACGACGACCCCGACGCCCTGCTGCGCGACGCGGACGTCGCGATGTACCGGGCGAAGTCGTCCGGGCGGGGCCGGTACGTGTTCTTCGGCTCGGGCGTGCATCCCGCCGAAGGGTGAGCGGCCGGGCACCGGCCGTAGGCTCGTCCCGGTGATCGAGGTGCTGCGCTACCCGCCCGGTGACGGCGGCGCCGAGACGGTCGATCTCGCCGACCTGCGCCCCGGCACCCCGGGCCCGCTCGACCCGTCGTCACCGATCCTCGTCACGATCACCGGCGCGGCGCCGGGCGAGATCGACCGGGTCGTCGAGACGCTCGGCGTCCACCCCCTCGCCGCCGAGGACCTCCGGCACGCGAACCAGCGGACCAAGCTCGAGGCCTACGCCGACCAGTGGCACGTGGCCCTCCACGCCGTGCAGGTGGGCGACGGGCTGCGCACCGCCGAGGTCGACCTGGTGGTCGGACACGCCTGGGTGCTGCTGGTCGGCCAGCCCGGCACCGGCGCGGTGCTCGCCGAGGCCCGCCGGCGCTTCGAGCGGACCCGGGGCGGCGCCCACCGGGACCGGACGCTGGTGCTCTGGGCACTGCTCGACACGCTCGTCGACGGCTACTTCACGGCCTCCGACTGGGTCGAGGACCGCCTCGACGACCTCGAGGAGGTGGTCTTCGACGGCGGCGGCTCCGACGACGTGCCGGAGGAGGCGTTCGAGCTGCGCCGGGCCCTGGTGCGGTTCCGGCGGGTCACCGCACCGGTGCGCGAGGTGCTCGGCCAGGTGCTGCGGGGCGACCTGGGCCCGCCCGAGGAGGCCACGGTGCTGCTGCTGCGCGACGTGCACGACCACACGCTGCGGGTCGGCGAGCTGCTGGAAGCGCAGCGGGAGCTCCTCACCGGGCTGCTCGAGGCGCACCTGGCGATCGTGTCCAACCGGATGAACGACGTGATGAAGCGGGTATCGAGCTGGGGCGCGATCATCCTGGTGCCCTCCCTGGTGGCCGGGCTGTACGGGATGAACTTCGAGGGGATGCTCCTCCAGGACCTCCGGTACGGCTACCCGGTGGTGCTCGCCGTCGCCGCCTCCCTCACCCTGGGCCTCTGGCTGTTCTTCCGGCGCCGGGGCTGGCTCTGAGCGGGCGCCGCCCGGCGGCGCGCCCGCTCACCGGAAGTCCCGGGCGGCATCAGGCGGCGGGCCGGGAGCGGGCCCGCCGTCGGCGAGCAAGGCCAGCGGCTCGATCCGGCGGGCCACCACGTTGTGCGCCCCCCGGTCGCGCTCCAGGGTGCCGTGCACCACGAGGGCCCCGTGGCGGCGCGCCACCCGCCCCCACCGGCGCCACACCCCGGGGGCACAGATCACGTTCACCAGCCCGGTCTCGTCCTCGAGGCTGAGGAACACCGTCCCGCCGGCCGTCTCGGGGGCCTGGCGGTGGGTGACGACCCCGCCGACGGCGACCCGGGCCCCGTGGGGCCGGTCCCGCAACCCCGCTGCGGTGACCACCCCCCGGGCGGCCAGATCGGCCCGCACGAACTCGGTCGGGTGGTGGGCGCCGA
>CALEDW010000176.1 GCA_937949585.1 uncultured Acidimicrobiia bacterium | reverse complement strand
CACCAGCCGCTCGGGAACATGGTGGTGGACGTGGGCGGGGGGACCACCGAAGTGGCGGTGATCTCCCTGGGCGGGGTGGTGGCGCTGGAGGCGGTGCGGGTGGGGTCGTTCGACATCGACGCGGCGATCCAGGGCTACGTCCGACGCGAGTACGGCATCGCGGTGGGGGAGCGAACCGCCGAGGAGATCAAGCTGGCGATCGGCTCCGCGGCCCCCACCCCCGACGAGTACAAGGCCGAGGTGCGCGGCCGGGACCTGATGAGCGGGCTGCCCAAGACGATCATCCTCACCCCGGAGGAGGTGCGCCAGGCGATCGAGGAGCAACTGCGGGCGATCTGCGACGCCGTGGTGTCGGCCCTCGCGCAGACCCCGCCGGAGCTGGCGCAGGATCTCATCGTGCACGGCATCCACCTCGTGGGCGGCGGCAGCCTGCTGCGAGGGCTCGACCGCCGCATCGCCGACGAGACGTCGCTTCCGGTGCACGTCGTCGACGCGCCGTTGGAGTGCGTGGTGCTCGGCGCCGGGCGCTGCCTGGAGTCGTTCGACCGCCTCAAGGACATGTTCATGGGTCGCCCCCGCGAGTGACCGGTGCCCCGGTCTGCTCGCCGGGCGTGTGCGGCGCGGCGAGCACCGGCCGGGGCATCCCGAGCACGATCGGGGGCAGCAGCCTCCACGACGCCTTCAGTCCCGCCCGCCCGGCGCCGATGTCGCGGAGGTGACCGAGGCCGAGGGGCGACCGGGGCCCGGACGGCGGGGTGCCCGACGGTGGTGGGCGGCCCGTCTCTCCCTGGCCCTGTTGGTGGGGGTGCCGCTGGTCCCACCGGCCGCGGGCGGCCTGCGGCAGTCCGGGCCGGTGCCGCAGGACGCGGGTCCCGTGGCGCCGGGCGTCGTGACCGGCACCGTGGTGGCCCCACCCGCGGAGCGGGCGGGGATGGTCGGTCCGGCGGCGCCGCGGCCGGTCCCGCCGCGGCCGGTCCCGACAACCCCGCTGCCGGTCCCGGCGCCGCGGCCGGTTCCGCCGCCGCTGCCGGTTCCGGCGCCGCTGCCCGACCCCGGCGAGCAGGTGCCGCTCGTCGAGGTCGGCCGGATCCGCATTCCCCGAATCGGCGTCGACGAGGTGGTGCGGGAAGGGGTGCAGCAGATGGTCATCGACGCCGGCGTGGCGCACTGGCCCGGTACCCCGCTGGCGGGCGGGTGGGGCAACGGTGTGCTCGCCGGCCACCGCAGCTCCCACACCGCCCCGTTCCTGCGGCTCGGTGAGCTCATTCCCGGTGACGTGATCGAGTGGACCGGTCCCGGCGGCGTCCACCGCTACCGGGTCACCGGCTCGGAGGTGGTGGGTGCCGACGCACTCTGGATCGTCGATCAGCACCCCGGCCACCACCTCACCATCTTCACCTGTCACCCGATCGGCTCCTCGGCGCAGCGACTCGTGGTGCGCGCCGAGCTCGAGGGCACGCCGGGTTCCTGAACCTCGGCGCCTGCCGCGTGCCGCCGCGGCCAGGGCGCGCGTGACAGGCTGCGGCCCCGATGCACGAGCCCGGCCGGCCGCCCGGCCCGCCCCCGTGGCCGCCGCCCGGACGGCCGGCGCGCCCGGCCCGGCGGGCCTTCGGGCTGCGGCTGAGCGCGGCGCTGGCGGTCCTCGTCGTGGCGGTGGGCACGGTCGGGCTGGTCGGGACCCTCATCCGGGTGCCGTACGTGATCGTCGCCCCGGGGGAGGCGACGCCGGTGGCGCCCGGGATCACGGTCCGCGGGACCCGCACCTACCCCAGTGGTGACGAGATCCTGTTCGTCACCGTGTCGATCTTCGGGGCGTCGGCGCGCCCGAGCCTCTGGCGCTACGTCGCGGCCCGCCTCGATCCGGACACGGAGGTCGTGCCCGAGGAGCGCTACCTCGGAGGGCAGAGCCGTCGCCAGGTCCGGCGCGACGCCCGGCGGGACATGGCGCTGTCGCAGCAGGAGGCCGCGGCGGCCGCGGCGCGGCTGCTCGGGTACCCGGTGGAGGTGCGGGGGGCGGGGGCCCGGGTCCTCGACGTGGTCAGGGACAGCCCCGCGGCGCGCCGGCTGCGGGTCGGCGACGTGATCGTCGCCGTCGACGGGCGGCCGGTACGGCTCAACAGCGAGTTGGGTCCGATCATCCGCTCGGCGCCGGTCGGGACGGCGTTCCGTCTCCGGGTCCGCCGCGGCGACGATCGGCTGGAGGTGGTCGTGCGCAGCGCCGTGGCCCCCGGCGGGGATCTCCGGGGCCGCCCGTACCTCGGCGTCCTCACCGAGACGGTGGACCCGGGGTTCGAGCTGCCCTTCGAGGTGGAGATCGATCCCGGCGACGTCAGCGGTCCGTCGGCCGGCCTGGCGTTCGCGCTCAGCCTCGTCGACACGCTCACACCGGGCGACCTCACCGGCGGGCGCCGGGTGGCCGCCACCGGGACCATCGGCGCCGACGGGCGGGTGGGGGAGGTGGGCGGCGTCCCCCAGAAAGCCGTCGCGGCCCGGCGGGCCGGGGCCCGGCTGTTCCTGGTGCCGGCGGCCGAGGTCGGTGCTGCCCGCTCGAAGTCCGGTGCGCGGATGCGGGTGGTGGGGGTGCGGACCCTCGAGGAGGCGCTGCGGGCCATCGAGCGGTCCGGCGGTGACCCCGTGGAGCTGCGCCGGGCGGCGTGACCGGGTCGGCGCGCGCATCCCCGGCGCCCGCCGCGAGCGCCAATACCATGCGTCGGCGTGACCGACACCGCGCGCCGCCTGCCGGCGCACGTGCCGCGGCTCACCCCCGAGGAGATCGCGAACCGCGGGTTCGCCTCGGCCTTCCGGGGGATCTCCGAACCCGAGGTGCGCAGCTTCCTGCGGCGGGTGGCGGACGAGGTGGCGGCGCTGGCGAAACGGGAGCGGGAGCTGACCGCCGAGGTCGGTGAGCTCCGGGAACGGCTTCGCCACCGGGCCCCGCTCAGCGAGCAAGAGCTGCTCGACGCGCTCGGCGAGGAGACGGCCCGGGTCCTGCGTTCCGCGCAGGCGGCGGCCGACGACATCCGCAAGCGGGCCGAAGCCCGCGCCGCCGAGCTCCTGCGCGACGCAGAGCAGCGGGCGCGCACGACGCGCGAGGAGGCGGAGCAGCAGGTCCGGGCGATCCTCGAGGAGGCCGAGACCAGGGCCCGGATGCTGGAGGAGCAGGCCCGAGCGGCGGCGGACGCCCACCGGGCCGAGGCCGAGGGTGAGGCGGAGCAGCGCCGGGAGCAGGCCGCGGCGGCTGCGCAGGCCGAGATCGAGGCGGCCCGTGAGCAAGGGCGGGCGATGGTGGCCGAGGCCCGGGCGGTCCGGGAGCGGGTGCTGGCCGATCTCGGGCGGCGCCGGAGCCTCCTGCAGCTGCAGGTCGACGAGTTGCGGGCGGGGCGCGACCGGCTCCTCGACGCGTACCGGGTGGTGAAGCGAACCCTCGAGGAGGCCACCGGCGCGCTGGCCGAGGTCGAGGCGCGCGCCGCGGCGGAGCGGGCGGCGGCCGCCTCCACCGGTGCCGCGCCCGTCGGTCCTGGGGCGCGCGCGACGACGACCGAGGAGCCCGACGCCGCGGCCCGGCCGGCCGGGACCCCCGGCCGAGCCGGCCCGGTGCCGCCGGCCACGGTCGCCGAGGCTGCGCCGGCGCCGACCGCCGAGGGTGTGGTCGCGCCCGACGTGGAGGCGCTGTTCGCCCGGTTGCGGGCCGCCAGCGCGGAGCCCGAGCCGGGAGAGGAACCGCCGCCGGGCGGTGCGACCGGCGCCGAGGTGGCGTCGCCGGGAAGCGAGCCGCCTGCCGCGGCCGAGCCGCCGGGCGGTGAGGCACCGGTGGCTGCGCCCGAACGCGGTGGTGAGGCCGACCACGACGCCGGTGCGGGGCCGGGGGTGGAGGCGGGCTCGGGGGCGTCACCCGTCGCCGGTGACGGGGAAGTGCTCGCCCGGCGATCCGAGGTGCTCGGGCCGCTTCGCCGCGAGTTGGAGCGCAAGGCCAAGCGGTTGCTCGGCGACGACCAGAACGAAGTCCTCGACCGGCTCCGGCAACGCAAGCGGGCCGCCGGCATCGACGAGCTGCTGCCCGACGCCGCCGTACAACGAACGAAGTTCGTGGAGGTCCTCGGCCCGCCGCTCGTCGCCGCGTATCGGGCCGGGGCGGCCTTCGTCGGGGGGTCGCCGGGCGTTGAGGTCCCCGGCGAGCTGGCCGCCGACCTCGCCGACCGGATCCTCGAGCCGCTGCGGCACGCCGTCGGCGAGGTGCTCGCCGAATCCGAGGCCGACCCGGAGGAGCTCCGAGCGCGGATCGGCGCCCGCTACCGCGAGCACAAGGGCCGGTCGCTCGGCGACGCGCTCGGCGACGCGCTGGCCGGGGCATGGGCGCGGGGCTCCTTCGACGCGGCCGGGCCGGGGATGCGCCTGCGATGGGTGCCCGAGCAGGCCGGTCGCTGCCCCGACTGCGACGACAACGCCCTGGAGGTCGTCACCCGGGGGGAGGCGTTCCCCACCGGCGTCGCGCACCCGCCGGCGCACCCCGGCTGCCGGTGCTTCCTGGTGGTGGAGGCCCCGACCTGAGGCGTCGCCGCCCGGGCGGGTCCCTGAACGGCCAATAGGCTCGGCGGGTGCGCTTCCCGGCTCCGGTCCGCCGTCGCCGCGCCCGGCTGCACGGGTGGCTGCTGGCGCTGGCGCTCCTGCTCGTGGTGCTGTTCCTCAGCGCCCGGGGCCTGGCCGGCTTCTACACCGACTTCCTCTGGTTCGACTCGCTCGGCCGGCGTGACACCTGGAGCCGCCTGATCCTCGCCCGGGTCCTGCCCGCGACGATCTTCACCCTCGTCTTCTTCCTGGTCATGCTCGCCAACCTCACCATTGCCGACCGGCTCGCTCCCCGCGGGTTACCGGTCGGTCCCGAGGACGAGCTCTTGGCCCGCTACCGCGGGGCGGTGCACCCCTACCAGCTGCGGATCCGGGTGGGGCTGAGCGCATTCTTCGCGCTCGTCGCCGGGGGCAGCGCCGCCGCCGAGTGGCGGCGCTGGCTGCTGTTCACCAACCGCGTCGACTTCGGGGTGCGCGACCCGCAGTTCGGGCTCGACGTCGCGTTCTACGTGTTCCAGTTGCCCTTCCTGGTGTTCGTGTTCGACTGGCTGTTCGCGGCGCTGGTGATCGTCTTGGTGGTCACGGCGGTCGCGCACTACGTGAACGGCGGGATCCGGGTGCAGAGCCCGTTCCAGCGGGTCACCCCGCAGGTGAAGGCGCACTTGTCGGTGCTGCTGGCGTTCATGG
>CALEDW010000175.1 GCA_937949585.1 uncultured Acidimicrobiia bacterium | reverse complement strand
GCCTCGAACCGCCCGCCACCGCGGAACCGCCGGTGATCCCCCACGCCGACGATCCCCGGTACGGGGTGATCCGCCGTTCGGTGCCCTTCGCGGGCCCGGTGGCGGCCGTGCTCGAGAACGCCCTCGACGTGCCCCACACGGCGTTCCTGCATCGGGGCCTCTTCCGCGGCCGCCGGACCCCGGTGCCGGTGCGGGTACGCGTCCGGCACGCACCGGGGATGGTCGAGGCGGTGTTCGAAGGCGAACCGCGCCCGCCCGGCCTCGCCGCCCGGTTGCTCAGCCCCGAGGCCGGCGTCGTGGAGCACACCGACCGGTTCCTGCTGCCCTCGGTCGCCCAGGTCGAGTACCGCCTCGGCGACCAGCACCTGTGCATCACCGCCGCGGTCACGCCGGAACGTACCGGTCCGGTCGGGCCCTCGACCGTGCTCCACGCCACCGTGGCGTTCCGGACCCGGCTGCCGCGCCGGGTGGTGGCCGGAGCCGTCCTGCCGGTGGCGCTCCGCATCCTGCGCCAGGACGCCCGCATCGTCGCGGCCCAGCAGCGCAACGTCGAGCGCTTCGGCAAGGAGGACTACGCCGGCACCCCGATCGACCTGCTCGGGCCCCACATCAACCGCTTGCGGCGCGAAGCGGCCCGGGAGGGGGAGCCCCGGCCCGCGGGAGCGGCCTCCGCCGGGACGGTACGGGAGGACGAGCCGATCATCCTGCACACGTGACCAAGGGCGGCGAGAACTCGCCGTCGTCCCAGGTCGCGACCAGGGGGAGTCGGGCCTGCAGGTGCTGCAGGAGCGGGTTCGCCTTGAACCGGTCGTACACGGCCCGGTCGTCGGCCAGGCTGATCGTGCGGGTGTCGCTCACGTACATGTAGTCGCCGAGGTGCATGAAAGAGCGTGCGCCGCGGCCTGCGGCCCCCGATCCGGCCCGGGCGGCCGGCACCCACGGTGGGATCCCACGCACTCACCCCCACCGGCGCGCAATGTCGCTAGCCTCCCGCCGTGCCGCACGCCTCGCCCGTCGCCGGTCTCGGTCCCGGGCTGCGGCAGCGCTTCGAGGCCGACGGGTTCGTGCTGCTGCCGGGGGTCCTCGACGCAGCCATCCTCGAGCGTCTGCGCAGGGCCGCCGAGTGCCTCGACGCCGCGTACCGGCGGCGGCCGGGCATCAACCGGCACGCGGTGTTGAACCGCCACGACCTGATCGGGAGCGACGACGTCTTCCTGGACCTCGTCGACTGGCCGGCCACCTTCCCGAAGGTTGTCGAGCTGATGGGCTGGAACATCCAGCTCTTCCACACCCAGCTCGTCGTCACCCCTCCCACCCACCCGGATGCACCTCGGGGCGGCTATGCCTGGCACCAGGACAACAACCGGATGAACCGGGAGCTCGGCCCGCCCCCGCATCCGATGATCTCCGTGAAGATCGCGTACTTCCTCTCCGACTGCCCGGAACCGGGGATGGGGAATCTCTGCGTGCACCCCGGCAGCCAGGCGGCGCCTTCGGCACCGCCGGGCCCGGGCGTCGAGGTGTGCGCGGCGGCCGGCGACGCGCTCCTGTTCGACCGCCGGCTCTGGCATGCCGCGTCGACGAACCACTCCCCGGTCACCCGGACGGTCTGTTTCTACGGCTACAGCTACCGCTGGCTCCGCCCCAAGAGCCGCTTCCCGGTCGGGGTCACCACCGACCCGATCCGCCGGCAGTTGCTGGGGTGGGCCCGCAGCGCCAACGGCTACTTCGACCCGTCGCCCGAGGAGGTGCCGCTTCGCGACTGGGTCGCGGAGCGCCTGGGACCGAACGCCGTGCACCCCTGATCCCCGCCCACCAAGGACCACCGAGGAGGCGCCATGCCACCCAACATGCGCCTCGCCCTCGCTGAGGGCATCGGGACCATGATCCTGGTCGTCGGAGGTGGGACGCGGGGTTGCTCAGCGCACCGCCCCGGACGGCACCTGCACCACGGTGACACCGGGAGGCCGCCACGCCACATCGATCGCAGCGCTGCCGGACCCCCGAGCGCTCCCGGCGGCGCCGGCGACCGCCAGGCACACCGCCGTGAGCCACGCCGCCGGTCCGGTCGCGACGAGCGGGCCGGCCGGGGACGCCGCCCAGGAGCGCGCCGGGGCCGTGCCACCCCCCGTCTCGATGACCGGAGCCCACCAGGGCGGAGGGACGCCCGCCGGGCCCCACCGCCGCAGGTGCGGCCCGAACCCCACCCAGCCGGCCCGGGCGCCCCAGGCCCGCAGCGATGCCACCGCCTCGTCGGTGGCGGCACCGGCGGCCAGCGGTCCCGGGTCGAGGCGGACCCCGCCGCGGAGCCGCACGGCCCGCCGGGTCGGTTCGAGCCGCAACGCTGCCGCAACCGGGCCCGGTGTGCATCCGAGACCGGGGTCGTAGCAGCCGCGGGAGGCGCGCCAGGCCCACCGCAGGCGAGCGAGCAGCCGGAAGGTGTCGTCGGCGAGCACGACGGTGCTGCCGGCCCCGGCGTTCAGGAGGCCCAGCTCACCGTCTGGTTCACCGGCGTGCCAGCGGCGGGCACGCAGCGCCAGCTCGTCGAGCGCGTGTTCCGCGAGGCCGGCGGGGCCGCCCCGCACGGCCACCCGGGCGGGGA
>CALEDW010000174.1 GCA_937949585.1 uncultured Acidimicrobiia bacterium | reverse complement strand
CTCGCCCCGGCGCGGGGCTTCGGCCACGGGGTCGGGCCACGGGCGTTCGGGCACAACGGCGCGATGGGCCAGATCGCCTGGGCCGACCCCGAGCGCGACCTGTCGTTCGCCTACGTGACCAGCGGGCGCGACAACCACGTGCTGCGCGAGTGGCGCCGGGGCGTGGCGCTCTCCAGCCTGGCGGCGGCGTGCTGAGACCGGCGGCGCCCCTCGGGCACGGTCCCGGTTCCTGGCGGGCACGATCCCGCCGTCCGTGGGGACGGGTGCCGGCGATCCTCGTCGTCGGGGTGATCGTCGTCGCCCCGGCCTGCGGCGGCGACGGGGGCCGCGGCGGCTCCACCGGGACGACGGCCACCCGGCCGGCCACTACCCGACCGGCCACCACCCGACCGGCCACCACCCGACCGGCCGCCACCACGGACCGGGTGGCCGCGCCGTTGCCGGTGGGAGAGCTGCAGGTGACCTTCACCGACCGGTCCCGGTCGATCCCGCCCCGCCCCGGTGATCCCGGCTCGGACGCCCGGGAGCTGCCGACCCTGGTGCTCTACCCGGCCCGAGGGAGCGGCGGGCCGGGTGCGCCCGCCGAGCGGCGGGGCGGGCCGTGGCCGCTGGTGGTGTTCTCCCACGGCTTCACCGGCAGCGGGCCGGCCTACACCCCGTTCCTGCGCCGCATCGCCGCCGCCGGCTACGTGGTGGCGGCCCCGACGTTCCCCCGCACCAACCGTGACGCGCCGGGTGGTCCCTACCTCGCCGACTACCGGAACCAGCCTGCCGACGTACGCTTCGTCGTCGACGAGGTCGCGGCGGCGACCCGGGGCCGGCACGGCGGGTCCGGCGCGACCGGCGACCTGGCAGGACTGCGCGGCGTGGTGGACACCGAGCGGGTCGCGCTGGCCGGGCATTCCCTCGGTGGGGCCACGACCCTCGGGGTGGCGTTCCACACCTGCTGCACCGACCCCAGGGTCCGGGCGGCGGTGCCGATCGCGCCGGTGCGCCTCCCGTTCGACGGCGGCGACTACCGGCCGCTGCGAACGCCGGTGCTGTTCATCCACGGGGACCAGGACCCCGTGTTGGCCTACCGCATCTCGGTGGACCTCTACGAACAGGCCCGGCCCCCCAAATACCTCCTCACCCTCCTCGGTGCGGGGCACACCCCGTTCGTCCCCCCGTTCTCGGACCCGATGGTCGGCGCGATCACCGCGTTCCTCGACCGACACGTGCGGGGCGAGCAGGTGGCAGGGGAACGCTTCGCCGCCGCCACGGTCGAAGGGGTCAGCACGCTGCGGTCCCAGGAGCGCTGAAGCACCCGGGTCGTACGCGCCGGCGACCGGAGGTGCACCGGCCCTTCAACCGGGAAGCACGCCCGGCTCGTCCGGGTCGACGGCCCGCCGGCACTCCTCCCGGTGCGGGCAGCCCGGGCAGGCCAGCGGGTCGACGCGCACCACGCGCCCCATCGTCACGTGCCAGCACGCCGCGCAGGCCGGGCACCAGAAGTTCGTGACCTCCCCGTCGCTCACCGTCTCCAGCTCCCGGCCACCGCAGGCGGGGCACTCCTCCAAGGGCAGGAAGCCGAGCTCGGTCACGTCCATCGTCCCCACTGCCGCAGCGCCGCCGGTGCCGGCCACAGTCCCCATCACCGCGCCTCCCCCCTCCCGGGCGTCCCCGGCCGTCGTCCGGTGCAGTGTGCCGCACATCGGCGGCGGGCGGGAGGGCCGCAGGTCCGGATCCGCCCGAGCGATGCTCAAGGGCGCAAGGGGAGCGGCACCAGCAGCACCGGGACCGGGGACGCGCCGATCACCCCGCGCACCACGGCGGCGCGGCCGGGCGCAAGGCTCCGGGGGCAGCCCAGGGCGACGAGGTCGACGGTGAGCTCGTCGACGGCTTCGAGCAGCTCCCGGGTGGGATCGCCGACCCGCAGCTCCAGCCGCACGGGTGACAAGCCGGGTGGGCAGTAGCGGGCGACGAACTCGGTGGCGTACGCCGCCGTCTCGTGCTGCGGCTGGTCGGACACCGCCGGCAGGGTTGCCTCGTCGTCCACGTGCAGCACCACGACCTCCCGGTCGGAGCCGTCGACCACCTCCACCGCCTCGGCCAGCGCCTCGCGCCGGGCGACGCTGGCCTCGAGGGCCACCAGCACACGCCGGATCGGGCTCGCGACCCGCGCGTCGGGCGGCACCAGCGCCAGCGGCACCGGCGGGTCCTCGGCCAGCGCGAGCGCCACGTGGCCGGCCCTGGTGCTCGTCGGTCGGCTGCGGGCCCCGAGCACGAGGAGCCGCACCCCGGGCTCGGCGGCAGCGGCCCGCAGCTGGGCGACCACCCCGCCCCGGCGCTCCTCGAAGCTCACCCCGGCCGCCTCTGCGATCGACCGGGCGGTGCGGTCGCCGTCACCCCGCACGTGCACGGCCCGCACCTCGGCTCCGAGGCCGCCGGCGAGTGCGCTCGCCGTGCGCAGCACCGGACCCGCGGCCGCCGAGTTGTCGAGCGCGGCGAGCACCACCGGCGTCGCCGTCGAGTCGGCCCGGGTGGCGAGACCGGGGTCCGGATGTGCGGCGTCGCTCATGGCGTCACCTCCCAGACGGGCGCGGCGGGGTCGCCGGCCCCGGCGGCCGGATCCCGGGCCGGGTCGAGGACCTCCCGGCGGCGCAGTCGCAGCGTGCCGGGACCGGCGCGACGGCGCGTGCCCCCGACCTCCAGCGTCACCGGCCCGTCGAGGTGCACGGTCGCGGCGTCGGCGCACGCCTCCAGCCGCACCGCCACTCCCCGGAACCGGACCCGCAGCTCCAGCCCGCGCCAATCGCTCGGCACCCGGGGGTCGAGCCGTAGCGCACCATTGCCGGGGCGCAGCCCCGCGAACCCGAAGGCGAGGGCCTGCCAGACGCTGCCTGCGGTGGCGAGATGGATCCCCGCCGCGGTGGTCATCGTGAGGTCGTCGAGGTCGAGCCGGGCCGCGATCCGCAGGGCGTCGACGGCCCGACCCGCCTCGCCGGCCCGGGCGAAGAGCGCGGCGTGGATCCCCGGCGACAGCGACGAGCCGTGCGCGGTGCGCGGCTCGTAGAACTCGAGGTTCGGACGCAGCGACCCCGGCGCGGTCTCCTCGGGGATCAGGTGGTGGGCGAGCACCACGTCGGCCTGCTTCACCACCTGGGCCTGCGCCACCCGTCCCGGCCCCAGGACGAGATCGGCGGCGACGGGGCGGCGGGGGACGAGCTCCTCGACCACGAGCGGCTCGAGGCGGAAGAACCCGGCGAACTGCTCGTAGATCCCGGTGGCGGGGTCGTAGCCGTCGACGAGCGCATCGGCGAGCTCGAGCCAGCGGTCCCGCTCCGCCGCCGCGACACCGTCGAGAGCGGCGGCGCGGCGCAGGTTCCAGCGGGCCATCAGGTTGGTGAACGCGTTGTCGTCGACCGGCTCGTGGTACTCGTCGGGCCCGATCACCCCGTACAGGTGGCCGCCTCCCTGCGGGTCGAGGCGGATCCTGCTCGCCCAGTACCGAGCGGTCTCGATGAACAGGTCCCGACCCGGCCCGGCGGCGAAGGCCTCGTCGCCGGTCCAGGCGAGGTAGCAGTCGGCGGCCCATGCGACTTGCGCGGTGATGTGCTCCTCCATGGCGCCGGTGCGGATCGGGATGACCCGGCCGGTGCGGTCGCGGGTGAACGGCGGGGTGACGTCGACACCGGTGCGGGCCGACTCCCAGGGGAACCGGGCGCCGGCGAGGCCCCGACGGGCGGCCTCGGCCCGGGCGGCCGGCAGGCGCCGGATCCGGTACTCGAGCATGGCCCGGGCCGCCGGCGGGTGGGTGGCGGCCAGGTAGGGCAGCACGTAGGTGTCGGCGTCCCAGAAGACGTGGCCCTTGTAGCCGGGCCCGGTGAGGCCCCGGGCGCCGACCGCGGCCTCACCCCGGTCGGTGACCGAGGCGATGAGGTGGAACAGCCCGAGACGCACCCCGAGGTCGAGGTCGTCGTCGCCGTCGATGCGGGCGCCGCCGGCCGCCCAGCGCGCCCCCCACGCCCGGCGGTGCGCGTCGAGGAGACGCTCCCGGTGGGTCACGGCGACGCCGTGCAGCGCCTCGACCGCCTCGGCGACGTCGGGGACGGATTCGGGATCGGCAACGAATCGCGCGATACGTACACGCGCGCTCGCGTTCGGTGGCAGCGCACGGTCGTCGTCGGATGCGCCGGTGAACCCGGACGACGAATCGGTCGGCGATTCGCTCTCCAGGGTCACGAGCGGCTGCTCGGTGGCGGCGGCGACGATCCCGGCGGGGCGGCCCTCCACCCGCATCCAACAGACCTCACCCACCCGGCCCGTCGTGACCGCCCGCCCGTCGGCGGGTGGCAGCAGCAGACCGGGCGGGGCCGGCGGGCCCGGCCCGGTGCGCCAGAGGACCCCGGTCCCCGGGTCCGCCAGCGACGACCACCGGGCCGAGCGCAGGTCGATCCGCCCGGGACCTGCAGGCCCGCCCGGCCCGGCGTCGTGCCGCACCTGCTCGGTGAGGATCCCGGAGCGCAGGTCGAGGTGGCGGCGCAGCTCCGCTCCGGGGGGCAGCGGCCCGGAGAGTCGCGACCACAGCGGACCCGGTAACAGCTCCGTGTCGGGTCCCTCACCGTGGTACACGCCGGCGACCAGCACCCAGCCGGTCGCGGCGGGGTGGCCGAGCAGGGGCGCGCCGGTGGTCCCGACCCGCCCGTCGGCGAGGGTGAGGCGCGCCTCGGTGGCCCGCTCCGTCTCGAGGTCGACACCCGCGACCCGCAGCGACCAGCGGGGGTCGGGGTCGGCGCCGGGAGGCTCACCCCGCCGGCGGCGATCGCACTGGTCGGCCAGGAGCGCCCGGAACCGGTCGGGACCCCCGCCGAGGTGACACACCCCGCCGGGCACGCCCCCGGGTTCGATGCCCACCGACACCGCAGTGGCGCCGTCAGCCTCGGGTACCAGCAGCAGCGCGTCGCTGCCGGGCAGGCCTCCGAGCGGCCCCATCTCGTCGCCCACCACCAGCACAAGCCCAGGCCCGACCCCGACCGCGGCGAGCCGGTCGAGCAGCGCCCGGGCGGAGTCGGACTTGTCGGTGAGGCCGATCTCGACGTGCTTGGCATCGCTGGTCACCCGCGCCTGGGTCAGCCCGGCCGCGGCGGCCTCCGCCCGGGCCAGGGCCACCGCCTCCTCCAGGCCGCCGATCCCCGCCCGGCCCAGCCGGTCGAGCACGGCCGCCAGCAGCCGGTCGATCATCGCCTTCGGTGGGTCGGCCCACTCCGGCTCGGGGATGAGATCGATCTTGCGCCGGTTCAGGCGCGACGAGACGATCTCGGCGTGCAGGCCGCGGGCGGCCAGCACCGCGACCGTGCGTTCGGCCGCCGCGCTGAGCGCTGCGTCCTCGTCGGGCGTCGCCTCCCGCCTCGCCAGCAGCTTGGGGCCGTCGCGACCGAGGCAGAACAGCTCGGAGCCGCGGTTGAGGGCCAGCCACACCTCACCGGGACCGGACGGCCGGGCCCCGAGTTGGGGGGCCACGTTACCGACGTGGGTGCCGCTCACCACCGCCAGGTGCAGACCCAACGCCGAGCACTCCTCGACGAGGGCTCCCAGGGCGGAGGCGTCGGCCCGGCGGTCGGGCACCGCGGTGCCGTCCCAGTCGAAGACCACCGCCTCGAACCGACGCGCCACGGCGTCGACCACCGCCGACGCGTCGATCCGGTGGGACGGTGTGCCGTGACCTGCGGCCACGCCCGCGCAGGCTACGGGCCGCGACGGGGACACCCCGAGCGACCAGCGTCGCCTGCGGGCATGACCTTCGACCCTTCCACCGTCGCGGGGGAATGGTCAGACTCGTTCCCGCTGTCGTTCATCGTGTGCGGTTCGACCGAACGCACGCAACGGGTATGGCACGCAACGGGTATGGGAGGTGTGGTGATGGCCGAGCACGAGCAGAAGGAGCGCGGGGGCGAGCTCGCCCCGGCGGAGTCGTGGCTGCCGGTGCTGGAGTCGTTCTTCCCGCCGCGGCTGCTCGACTGGCTCCGCTGGCCCGAGCCGTGGAGCGGGGCGCAGTGGCTGCGGACCGAGGAGCTCCGGGAGGGCAACGACCTGGTGGTGCGGGTCGAGGCACCGGGGATCGACCCCGACCGCGACGTGGACATCACGGTGCGTGACGGGATGCTGCACATCCGGGTGGAGCGGCGCGAGGAGCAGCGCGACGAGCAGTCCGGCCGGGTGCGCAGCGAGTTCCGCTACGGGAGCTTCCGCCGCAGCCTGCCGCTGCCGTCGGGGGCGAACGAGGGTGACGTGAAGGCCACCTACCGGGACGGCATCGTCGAGATCCGCATCCCGGTGAGCGAGGCCGCCGCGACGGCCCAGAAGATCCCGGTGCAGCGGGCCTGATCCGGGACGGACGAGCACCCGAACGGGCCGGAGCCGTGACGGCGTTGCGAGTGGGGCTGCTCGCCCCGCCGTGGCTGCCCGTGCCGCCGCCGGCGTACGGCGGCACCGAGTCGGTGATCGACGTCCTGGCCCGCGGGCTGGTCGCGGCCGGCCACGACGTGGTGCTCTGGGCGGCCGCGGGGAGCGGCTGCCCGGTCCCCCGGGCCGGCCCCGACCGCCCACCGGCCGGGTTCGGGCGTCCCGACGCCGCGGTGCTGGAGCACCTGTGGGTCTCCGACGGGCTGGCGGCGTTGGCCGGCGCGGGCGTGGACGTGATCCACGATCACACCGCGCTGGCCGGGGCCGTCCGTGCGGCGGCCGGCCCGGGCGTGGGCCGGGTCCCGGTGGTGGTCACCGTCCACACCGCCTTCACCCCGGCGCTGCGGGCCCGGCTGGCGTCCGGCGGGCACGACGCGCTGGTGGCCATCTCGGCGGCGCACGCCCGCACCGCCGGGGTGCGGGTCGACTCGGTGATCCACCACGGCCTCGACCTCGCTCGCTACCCGGTCGGTGACGGCGCCGGTGGCTACTTGGCCTTCTGCGGGCGGATGGCCCCCGAGAAAGGGGTGCACCGGGCGATTCGGCTGGCCCGGGCCGCGGGCCGGCCGCTGCGGATCGCGGCGAAGATGGCCAGCGCCGACGAGCACCGCTACTTCGAGGAGCGGGTGGCCGGCCTGCTCGGCGGCGACGTGGAGTACTTGGGGGAGCTCGCCTTCGCCGACAAGGTCGCCCTGCTCGGCGGGGCCGAGGCGCTGGTGAACCCGATCCGCTGGCCGGAGCCGTTCGGGCTGGTGATGGCCGAGTCGCTCGCCTGCGGCACCCCCGTGCTGGCGCTCGGTTTCGGGGCCGCACCCGAGATCGTCGACCCGGGCCGCACCGGGTTCCTGGCGGCGACCACCGACCGGCTCACCGACCTCGTCGGGCGGGTCGCCGCCCTCGACCGCCGGGAGTGCCGCCGGGAGGTGGCGACCCGGTTCACCGCCGAGCGCATGGTCGGCGAGCACGTGGCCCTCTACCGCGACGTGCTGAACCGGCGGCCGGTGCCGGTCGCGGCGGCGGGGAGCTGAGGGGAGGATGACCGGCGGCGGGGACGCACCGGGCGACCTCGTCGCCGTCGGCGGCGGGCTGCCCCACCCGGTGCCGCTCGGGCGTCCCGACCGCCGGACCCACATCTCGAACCTGTGGTTCGTCGACACCGCCGCCGGCCCGATGGTCTGCAAGGCCAAGAAGGCGGTCCGGTTCCGCTTCGCGGACCTCACCCACCCGGACGCCCGCGCCGAGGCGTGCCGGCGAGAGGTGGAGCTGAACCGCCGCCTGAGCCCCGAGGTCTACCTCGGTGTCGCGGAGCTCCGGCGCGCCGGTGCCGTCGTCGACCACGCCGTCGTGATGCGGCGCCTGCCCGACGACCGTCGCCTCGCGGCGCTGGTGGCCGCCGGCGCCGACGTGCGCGACGGCCTGCGGGACGTGCTGCACCGGGTGGTGGCCCTCCACGGCCGGCACCGGGTCGGCCGTCCCACCGGGCCGGTGCCCTACGACGCCGACGGGGTCGCCGCCCAGTGGAGATCGAACCTCTCCGAGGCGACCGAGGCCCTCGCCCGGCTGCGGTCGCGCCCGCCCGGGGACCCGGTGCCGGGCCGTCTCGACGCGCTCGAGGAACTCGATGTGCTCGACGTGCTGCTCGGCGGGATCGGAACGCTGGCCGAGCGCTACCTGTCCGGGCGGGCGGCGCTGTTCGAGCGGCGGATCGCCGACGGCCGGATCGTCGACGGGCACGGCGACCTGCTCGCCGAGGACATCTTCGTGCTCGACGACGGCCCGGCCATCCTCGACTGCCTCGAGTTCGACGACGCGCTGCGGATCGGCGACGCCCTCGCCGACGTGGCGTTCCTGGCCATGGACCTCGAGCGGCTCGGCCACCCGGACCTGGGCGGCTTCGTGCTCGACACCTACCGCGAGCTGGCCGCCGACCCCTTCCCCGCCACACTCGCCGGCCACTGGGTGGCGCTGCGGGCCCTGGTGCGGGCGAAGGTGGCGCTGCTCACCGCGGGCCAGGATGACGGGCCCGGTCACCGGCTCGCCGAGGCGGTCGCGCTGGCCCGTCTCGCCCACCGCCACCTCGTTGCGGCGCAGGTGCACCTCGTGCTCGTCGGCGGACCACCGGCCACCGGCAAGTCGACGCTGGCGGCCCGCCTCGCCGAGCAGCGCGGATGGGTGGTGCTGCGCTCCGACGCGCCCGTGTTCTCGGCGGCCGCCGGCGACGCCGTGGCCGCCAAGGAGCGACAGAGGCTCAGCGCCTGGCTCACCGGTGTGCACAGCGACCCCTCGTCATGGATCGATGCCACTG
>CALEDW010000173.1 GCA_937949585.1 uncultured Acidimicrobiia bacterium | reverse complement strand
CTCGGTGGGCACCGACGGTTCAAGGCCTCCGAGGTGCGGCGGTTCCTTACTGAGTCCGTCGAGCGGTCCGTCGACGACTGAGGGTCGTCGCGGGTCGGCGGTCGCGGTGGCCGGGACCGGCGTCGATCCGGTGACCTCGCGCTTTTCAGGCGCGCGCTCTGCCAACTGAGCTACCCGGCCGGAGCGGTCCTGACGGGATTTGAACCCGCGGCCTCCGCCTTGACAGGGCGGCGTGCACTCCAAGCTGCACCACAGGACCTTTGGTGTGCATGACGACCCTCGGTGGGTCACGTGGCACCCGTGCCCCCAGGGGAATTCGAATCCCCGTTACCGCCTTGAAAGGGCGGCGTCCTGGGCCGCTAGACGATGGGGGCTCCGCTTCCCCGGGAAGCGCTGAGATGGTAGCACCCCACCGGCCGATCCCAGCGGGGTCGGCCCGTCGACGTTCAGCGGGGAGCCCGCTCCTCGTTCCCGTGCAGGGCCCGGTACACCTCTTCGCGGTGGACCTCGATGTCCCGGGGTGCCTGGATGCCCAGGCGGACCTGGTCTCCCCGGACCTCGAGCACGGTGACGACCACGTCGTCGCCGATCATGATGCTCTGGTTCGCGCGGCGCGTCAGCACGAGCACGATCCTGAGCATACGGCCGGGTCGAGACGCGGGCGCGGATGCTCGCATCGCGCTCCTGTGCGCACTGCGCACCGCCGGTTACGGCAGGAGACCGAGCGCGACGGCGCGCCCGAGCGCCTCGTTCCGGTTCGTGGCCCCGAGCTTGGCGTAGATGTGCGCGAGGTGGGTCTTGACCGTCGGGACCGAGACGAACAGCTGCCGCGCGATGTCGCGGTTCGTGCGACCTTCCTGGAGCAGGGCGAGTACTTCGCGCTCGCGGGTCGTCAACGTCGGCAGCCCCACGTCGGCCGTGAGGTCGATGCGGGAGTCCATCACCGCCGGGTCGAGCCAGCGTCCGCCGGCCAGCGCGCGCCGGACGGCGTCGGTGAGCGTCTCGACCTCTGCAGCGCGGGTGACGATGACGTCGACCGCCGCGTTGAGGAGCTCGGCGACGGCGCGGGCGTCCCCCGGCGGGACCAGCGCGACGAGCGCCGTGGCCAGGGGCCGGAGCGTGGCCGCCACCTCGGCCGGCGACGGCGGCCCGAGCGTGCCCACGACGACGAGGTGGGGACGGTGGCGGCGCGCCAGGTCCACGAGCTCGAGGGCGTCGGCGGCGTGCGAGACGACCTCGCAGCCGCAGGGCTCGAGGGCCCGTACCATCCCGGCTCGGACCAGCGGGAGCACATCGGCGACGATCGCCGTGGGGCGCGCGTCCCGCGGGCTGGCGGCCGGCACGGCGACTCAGGCTACCGACGACGGGCGGGCACCCGGCGACGCCGTGGCGCCGCGGATCGCGGTCGGTCCGGTCCCGAGCGCGGGCTACGCTCCCGCCCGGGCACGCTTCGTGGGGCTCCAGGCGCGGGAAGCGATATTCAGAGCGATATTCAGGAGGAGGGGTGCAGACCGTGCACAGGCGACGGAACGCGCGATCGGGATCGGGTGGGCGCCGCGGGGCATGGGGGATCGTGGCGCTCGCCGTGGTGGGCTGGACGGGGATGAGCGGTGGCCCCGCCGCGGCCGCCAACCCGGTCACGGTCTCGATCGGGGACGCCGCAATCGTCGAGGGGCACTCCGGTACCCGGACCCTGAACGTACCGGTCGTGCTGTCGGACCCGGTGCCCGGGGACGTCACCGTTGCCTACGCGGTGACCGGCGGGACGGCGAGCGCAGGGGTTGACTTCCAGCTCGCCTCGCCGGGAACGCTCACCATCCCGGCCGGGGCGCTCGTCGGGCGCCTGGCCGTTCGGGTAGTGGGCGACACTGTGGTGGAGGGCAACGAGACGGTTGCCATCACCCTCACCGGGGTGAGCGCCGGGGTGGCGATCGCCCGGGCCACGGGCGTGGCCCGCATCCTCGACGACGACCCGAGCGTCGGACTGCGGATCGGGGTCGGCAACGTCACCGTGTCCGAGGGCGACACCGGCACGCCACGTGAGGTCCGGGTGCCGATCTCGCTCAGCGCCCCCAGTGCCGCACGGGTGACGGTCCGCTACGAGGTGACCGGTGTGTCGGCGACGCCGGCCGTCGACTACACGGCACCGGCGTCGGGAACGGCGACGATCGCCGCCGGCACCCTGACGATCGGGGTGCCGGTGCGGATCCTCCCCGACGTCACCCCGGAGGGCACGGAGGTGGTGCGGGTGACGATCTCGCAGCCCAGCGCCGGGGTGTCGATCGCCCGGGCGAACGGGACGCTCGCCATCCTCGACGACGACCGCGGCCTGCACGCCTGGGGCAACAACGGGTCGGGCCGCCTCGGTGACGGGACCACCACCCAGCGGCTGGTGCCGGTGCGGGCCGGCGCCGACGCCGACTGGGTGCAGGTCGCCGCCGGTGACTTCCACTCCTGCGGGCTGCGCAACCCGGGCCGGTTGTTCTGCTGGGGGGCGAACGACGCGGGGCAGCTCGGCGACGGGACGACGACGTCGCGGGCCGTCCCCACCCGCATCGGGACCGGCAACACCTGGACGCAGGTCAGCACCGGGGTGGCGCACACCTGCGCGGTGCGCAGCCCCGGCACGCTGTGGTGCTGGGGGGCGAACGAGGTCGGACAGCTCGGCGACGGGACCACGACGGCCCGCCTCACGCCGGTGCAGGTGGGCGGCGCGACCGACTGGGCGCAGGTCGCCGCCGGGCGGGGTCACACGTGCGCGCTGCGGCGCACCGGGGCGCTGTTCTGCTGGGGGGCCAACGACTGGGGCCAGCTGGGTGACGGCACCAACACCACCCGCCTCACCCCCACCCGGATCGGCACGCTGCTCGACTGGTCGCAGGTCGCCGCCGGCCGCAACCACTCCTGCGGGATCCGCCGTCCCGGCACGCTGTGGTGCTGGGGGGCGAACGGCTCCGGACAGCTCGGCGACGGCAGCACCCGCAGCCGCTCGAACCCGGTGCTGGCCGGACCGCTCGTCGTCGACTGGGCACAGGTGAGCCCGGGGCGGAACCACACCTGCGGGATCCGCCGCCCGGGCACGCTGTGGTGCTGGGGGGCCAACGGCTCCGGACAGCTCGGCGACGGTGCCACGAGGAACCGGCGCACCCCGGTGGCGGTGACCACGGCGACGACCTGGACCGGGGTCGCAGGCGGCGGGGTCCACACCTGTGCGGTCCGGGGTGCCGGCTCGCTGTGGTGCTGGGGCGGCAACGCCTACGGCCAGCTCGGCGACGGCACCGTGACCCGCAAGCTCACCCCGGTGCGGGTCGGCACCGCCACCACCTGGGTCGACGTCGCCGCCGGACGCACCCACAGCCTGGGGATCAAGCGGCCGTAGCCGGACCCGGCGACCAGGTCGTCGGGACGATGGGCGGGCGCTGGTGGGCCGCCCGGGACTCGAACCCGGAACCTGCGGATTAAAAGTCCGTTGCGCTGCCAGTTGCGCCAGCGGCCCGGGGCCCCACCTCGGTGCGCCTGCACCGTCGCGGGGCTTCGGGGACGCGTCGTGCACCGTGTGGTCACCCGGCGGCGGTGGAGCCGTTCGTGTCCCTCAGGCTATTGCCCCCGATGCCCCAGGCCCTGCGTATCCTCCGGGGTGCAGCGTCGGACGGGAGGGGCGCAGTGGGGACAACCAACCGACCCTCGCGGTGAGGACGCTCCAGGGGCGTGGTGTGCAGCATCACCTGGGGTGGCGCCTCGGCGCAGGAGTGGCACCTCGTTGGGCGCAACGGGGCGTACAGGATCGGACGCGTCGAGCAGACCCCGAGCGGTGACGAGCGTCCCGTCGAGGCACACGCCGTGGCGGACCTGTCCGACGCGCTCCGGCGGCTGCTCGACGAGGCCGCAGGCGACGTCGTCTCGATCAACGGCCATCCCGACCAGGCCGAGCTGCTGACGCGCTCGTCGAGACCACGGCCGAGAGCGTCGTCATCGACGACGTCACCTACTACCGCAGCGAGCTACGCGTCGGTGGCGGCGTGGGCTTCGTGCCGGATCCCCTCGAGGCGCCGGACGAGGTTCCGAGTTGCTGGCGGATGGCAGCGTGTGGTTCGCGAGCGGCCTGGGTCCCATGTCCACGCGCATTTACGAGGAGGTGCGACGGCTTCCCGACGGGCTGTGCTTCGTCACCTGCGGGGGTGACGAGTTCGACCTGATCACGGTCGGGCGGTTCCACGACCGGCGATCGGCGCTCCTTGCGGCCCGGCGGTGGTGCGAGATCATCGTCATCGACGACGACGGCAACGTGATCGATCGCCCGGACGCCGGTGAGTACTGCGAGGCCGAGTACGACACGGTAGAGACCTGGCGCCGAGTGATCGCGGAGATCAAGGGCATGTTCTCCGACGACCCCGCAGCACGCGACGACACCCAGACGGCCGGGGACTGACCGCCGCCCCGGGAACGCCGGCCCCGGGGTCAACGGCGAGTGGTGGTGGTCGGGTCGGGGGCGTTACGGGGTCGCACCACGATCGTCACCGTCCCGGAGGGCCGCAGCGTCGTGGACCCGTCGATGCGGACCTGATCCTCGAAGGTCATCCGGGTCCGCTCCCCCGGCCCGGCGGCGAGCGGACCGAGTTGGTGCAGCACCGTGTCGTCGTTCACCAGGGCGACCCGGTCACCGACCCGCAGCACGAGCACCTCGTCGACGAGGCCGGGATCCTCACCGCGTTGCACGGCCGCCGCCGTTCCCTCGGGTACCCGGATGGTGAACCGGGCGCCGCCGGTGCGCGACCCCCACACGGCCACCGCGGTGATCGTCGCGACGAGCCCGGCCAGGACCACGGCCGCCACCCACGCCGGCAGGCGCTCGGGACCCGACCGGTCCCCGGTGCGCTCGGCTCCGGCGCCGACCCTCGGGGTCTCCCCGGCCGCGGGGGGCAGGGAGACGGTCACGGGCCGGCCCATCGGGTCGGCTCAGCGGCGCGCGGCGACACCGACGGTGGAGCCGCTCCCGGCCAGGGGCGGCCGGCCCGGGCTGAGGTCGTAGCGGGCGCGGGCCTTCGAGGCCGCACACCCTCCTTCGTTCGTGCCCGACCGACGGGCGAGCTCGGTGTCGAGGATGGGGTTGGCACCCGAGAACAGGCCCCAGGGGCTCTCGCAGCCGGGTACCACCCAGGCGTGGCTCATCCAGCCGTTCGCGCCGCTCTGCTTGCGTCCGCCCCGGGCTGCGCACTCCTCGGGGGTGGTGGTGCTGTCCCCGATCACCCCACCCGGGCCCACGCACAGACCGATGTGACGGTGGTAGTGGTCGTTGTCGCCGGTGAACCCCTGGGTGGGCTCGGCGTTGCCGTCGAGCACCACGTAGTACGACAGCCCCACCACCCGGGCGTCCGGCCCGTTGCCGTCGTAGAGGATCATCTCGGGCTTGTCGACCTCGAAGCGACCGTCGACGAGACCGAAGTTCATGTAGTGCGCGGCGATGCCCGGCACGTAGGGCGTCACCCGGATCCAGCCCGCCTTGGTGGCATCGGCTGCGGTCGGGTAGCGCAGGGCCGTCTCGCGGGCGACCTCGATCTCTGCGGCCAGGGCCTTGCAGTCCTCGGGGTCGATGAGCGCTTTCCAGGGGTGAGGACCGACGTGACCGCCGTGACCGGCGTTGTCGTCGGGGGCGAGGGCCGAAGGGGTGCTGCCGGCGTGATCGTGCCCGGCGGCACCGGTTCGGCGGATCCACTCCAACCACGCCGCGTACTCGGCGTCGGTGGCCTCGGCGAGCTCGGACACGAGCCGTCCGGCCTGCACCTCGCTGTAGGCCTGGCTGGTGAGCGCGACGAGCTTGTCGAGCCGTTCCGAGCCGCGACCCCGCAGGCGGCTCGGCAGGACCTGCTCGACGAGCCCGGTACCGGCGGCGTGGTGAGCGGCGGTCATGACCCCGCCGGCGACGGTGTCGATCCCCAGGATCCGGGTCTCCTGCCAGTACGCCTGCGGGTTGAACGCCCAGTCGCAGCGCTGCCGCTCGATCAGGGCCATCTCCGCGGCGTGCGCCGCGGCGTCGCCGTTCCCGCCGCCGTGGGAGTGCCCGCCGCCGGTGCCGGCGGGCACCACGCCCAGCGCCGAGGACGAGCCGCCGCCGTGCCCGTGGGTGGCCGACGACGGGGAGACGATCACGACCGAGGCCACCGCCAGCGCCGCCAGCCCGGCCACCGCGGGGAGGAGCGCCGGGACCCGCAGCGACGGGGCCGACAGCATCACCAGCGCCGACGTGATGACGACGGCCTGGGCCAGCACGGCGGTGAGATCGACCGCCTCCACCGGCTCGGCGATCCCTGCGTGGGCCCCCACGGGGAGCCCGGCGGTGCGGCTCCAGGCCCACAGCCCGATGAGCACGGCGTTGCCGGCTGCGGCGGCCACCAGCACCGGCCGGCTGTCGGGGCGGACGAGCAGCAGCACCGCCAGCGCGGCCTGGAACCAGCCGGCCGCGGCGAACCCGAGCGCGTCGACGAGCTGCTCGGAGTGGACCGGGACCATGGCGAAGTGAACGACGGCGGCGGCGGCGGATGCCCCGGCGGCCACCGGTCCGAGACTCGAGGTGCGGCCGGAACCGTCGGTGGGGTGCACGGCGGATGCATCGCTCATGGGGTCTCCTCGCGGTGACGGGACGGCGGTCGGCTGCACGGCCGAGGTCACGGTAGCCCCAGTTGCACGCGGCGTGCACGAAGTCCGGCTTGACAGAAGTAAGACTCATTCTCATAAACTTGGGCGACACCCCCGACCAGGAGGACCGCGAGATGTCCCTCACACCACTCCGCCGTCTGCGCCGTGGTCTCGTCGTGATCACGGCCGCCGCGCTGCTGGCGCTCGGCCTCGCCCCGGCCGGCGCGTCGACCCCCTCGCTGCTGCGCAAGGGCCACGCCGACCTCGGCGTCCACTACGAGTCCGGCGAGTTCGAGGGCCACGTGCACGACGAGGAGCGTGACATCGAGTACGAGCCGGAGGAGGTCACGATCTTCGTCCGTAACTCGGCGAAGGCGACCGTGCCGTCGAACCCGGCGTTCTCGTTCCTCGGCGCCCCGGGCAGCACCGTGTGGATCCTGCCCCAGACCGAGGACCCCACCCTGCCGTTCCTCGGCTACTCCACCGAGGAGCTCACCGCCTCCGACTGGGTGGGCGGCAAGATCACCTGGAGCCTGGTGGACGTCGACGGACCAGGTGAGTTCGCGTTGTACACCACCGACTCCTTCGGCAACCCGACGCTGATCTTCGACTCCGACGACCCCGCCCCGAACACCCAGAACCTGTCGATCCCCGGTCACAAGCACGCCAACTGGGCCTTCGACGCCCCGGGGCACTACGAGGTGACCGTCGAGTACGCGGGCACCCACGTCGTCGACGGCGCCGTGAGCACCGAGGTCACCTACTCGTTCCACGTGAAGGAGCGGCCGACGTGGTCGGCGCAGGTCGGCGTGCCCTTCGACGACGACGTGACGCCGTTCTCCTGGGGCGTGGCCCCGTTCACCTTCACGCTCGTCAAGGGATCCCTGCCCCCCGGGCTCAGCCTGAACGGCGCCACCGGTGAGGTGTCGGGCACGCCGACGACGG
>CALEDW010000172.1 GCA_937949585.1 uncultured Acidimicrobiia bacterium | reverse complement strand
CGTCGACGTCACCGACGCCGCGGCGGTGCGGCACGCGATCGCCGCGGCCCGCCCCGAGGTCGTCTACCACCTCGCGGCCTGGAGCCACGTCGGGACCTCCTGGGACGACCCGGCCGCGGCGTTCCGGGTGAACGCCGAGGGGACGCTCAACGTGCTGCGGGCCTGCGCGGCCGCCGGCGTCGCCCGCGTGCTGGTGGTCGGCAGCGCCGAGGAGTACGGCCGGGCCGACGGGGCCCCGATCGGTGAGGACGCCCCGCTGCGGCCACTCACCCCCTACGGCGCGGGGAAGGTGGCCGCCGACGTGCTGGCCTTGCAGGCCCACCTCGGCGACGGGCTGGCCACGGTACGGGTCCGACCGTTCACCCACACCGGGCCGGGGCAGTCGCCCCGGTTCGTGGTGCCGGCCCTGGCGCATCGGATCGCCGTCGCCGAGCGGGAGGGGCCGGACACGGTGCCGGTGGGGAACCTCGATCCGGTCCGCGACCTCACCGACGTGCGCGACGTGGTGCGCGCCTACCGTCTCGCCGCGCTCGAGGGGTCGCCCGGCGAGGTCTACAACGTCTGCTCGGGACGGGGCGTGTCGGTGGCCGAGGTCGCCGAGCGTCTGCTCGCCGCGGCGCGCCGGCCGCTGCGCCTCGTGACCGACCCGGCGCTGGTGCGGCCGGTGGAGGTGCCGTACCTGGTCGGCAGCAACGCCCGGCTACGCGCCGAGACCGGCTGGGCACCGGAGATCCCCCTCGAGCGCACCCTCGCCGACGTGCTCGACGAGGCCCGCGCCGCCGCCGGTTGACTCCTCCGGTCGGTGCTGCGACCGCGCCCCTGCGATCGATCCGACCACCGTCGACCGAGGGAACGGGCGGCGAGCGACGCCGGCCGGCTCAGACCGACTGGCGGTCGAGCCAGCCGAGCAGGGAGGCGACGGCGCGGGGGTCGTGGCGGAGGCGGTGCCCGCCGGTCTGCACCACCCGCAGCTCGGCCCGCCCGTGCGCGGCGGCGATGCGCTCGGCGTCGGCCACCGGGACCACGTCGTCGTCGGAGCCGTGCAGCACGAGCAGCGGGCGGGGCGCGAGGCGACGGGCGGCGTCCAGGGCGTCGAGGTCGACGATCTCACGCATCCACGCCGCCGGGTCCGTCGGCGCGTCCGGGTCGCGCAGCACCCCGAGTTCCCGGCAGTGACGCAGGAACCGGGCCGGGTCCCGCGCCCAGTCGGCCAGCGACGCCTGCGAGCCGAGGGTGGCCACGCCCCGGACGCGAGGGTCGTCGGCGCCGGTCACCAGGGCCAGGGTCCCGCCGGCTCCGGTCCCGACCAGCCAGACGCCGGCCACCTCGGGACGGGCCGACAGCACCTCGACGGCGTGACGCTGGTCGCGCAACCAGCCCGAGACGCTGAAATCGCCGTCGGAGCGCCCGGTGCCGCGGAAGTTGAACGTGAGCGCCACCCACCCGGCGTCCCGGGCGATGCGGTCGGCCAGCTCCGGGAAGGTCAGCCCCGATGCCGCCGCCCCGCGGGGCGCGGTCGGGAACCCGTGACAGAGCACCAGCCCTGGGAACCGGCCCGTGCCCGACGGCCGGGCGAGATGGCAGGCGAGGCGCACGCCGTCGTCGGTCACGAGGGCGTCGCAGGCGGTCCCGGGGCCGGGTGCGGGGACCCGCCCGGTGGCGCTTCCGGTCTCCACGCCCTCCAGTCTGGTGGTCCGGGGGCACCAGCGTGGCCCGGGCGTGTCTGCGCTCGGGTCGCCCGGCCCCCGCGGCGTAGGGTGGCGACCGTGGCGGACTCCGTCCCCGCCCTCAAGGAGTGGGCCGCGATCGTGCGGGCCCTGGTGGCCGGCGAGCAGGTCGTCGACGTCCGCAAGGGCGGGCTGCGGGAACCGGGGCGTCGCTTCGGGCTCCCGGCGACCCGCTGCTGGCTCGTGCCGACCACCGAGCACGAGCGGCCCGAGCTGCTCAAGCCCGCCTACCGGCGTTGGGCCGCACGGCCGACGCCGGCGGCTGAGGCCGGAGGCGCCACGGTGCTCGTGCCGGGCTGGGCGGAGATCGTCGGGGTGGCGACCGTCACCGACCCCGAGGTGCTCGAGGCGCTCGACCCCCGGGTGATCTGGAGCCGCGAGTACGTGGCCTCCCGGTTCGCCTGGAAGCGCCGGGAGCCGCTGTGGGTGCTGGCCCTGCGGGTGCACCGCCTCGGCGAGCCGATCCCGATCCCCTGGGACGAGCGCTACCGGGGTTGCGCCTCCTGGGTGGAGGTCGGCGAGCTGCCGCCCGATCCGAGCACCTGCCCGTCGGTGCCGGCCGTCACCGACACCGCGTTCGCGGCGCGCCTGGCCGGCCTCGCCGAGCTGCTGCCCGGCGGGTTCCGGCCCCCGGAGCCCGACGGGCCGCCTCAGCGCTGAACGGCCCGACCTGCGGCGGCGCGGGCCGCGGCGGCGTCGGCCGCCAGGCGTGCCAGGCGGTGCTCGTGGGAGCGGCCGGGGTAGTGGCGGATCCGCGGCGCCTCCGCTTCGTGCGCGGCGATGCTGTTCCAGGCGACGTCGAGGAACGTGATCCGCCGCAGCCGGCGGTGGGGACGCACGAGGCGCACCGGCGGTGCGTCGGGCCGGCGCGGGTCGTCGGGGATCTCGTAGCCGAGCAGGTCGAGCAGCGCCGCGTTCTCCCACCACGGGTGCTCGCGGCGAGTGGTGCGGGCCCACATCCGGTCGAGCAGCCGGCGGGCGGCCCGGCTGCGGCGCACCACCATGACCCCGCAGTTGGGGATCTGCTGGCCCCCGTAGCGGTGCGCGACCAGGCCGAGGAAGGCCCGGGGGGCCAGCTCGTCGGCGATGTCGCGGTTCGGGTCGACGATCGCGGCGTCGGCGTCCACCCAGAACACGGTGCGGTAGCGCTCCAGCAGCTCCCGCACCAGCAGCACCTTGCTCCACGAGGCCGGACGGTCGGCGGCGAGCAGCTCGGTACGCAGATCGAGGTCGTAGCCGTGGCAGGCCGCGTAGAGCTCGAAGGTGGCGCCGGAGTGGGCGAGCAGCTCCTCGTGCGCCCCGGCGCCGATCGAGCAGAGGACCCGGTCGCTCACCCGTCCGCGAGGCCCGCGGCGCGCTCCCGGCGGGTCGGCGCGGGTCGGTACCCGCGGTTGCGGGCCTCGGCGAGCGTGTCGGGCGCGAAGCACACAAAGGTCTCGGCGGCGATGAGCTCTTCGATCACCGCCGGGTCGAGGTCGGGGTCGTCGAGGTCGTGGACCACCTGGGTCCGCTTGTCACCGAGGTAGCGGTGCTCCTCGAACTGGGGCGGACGGCTCATGGGCACCTCCCGTCACGACACGGGCCCGCCGGGAACCGGGTGGCTCCGGCGCGCCGCGGGGGCGCCGGAGCGCCCCCGCGACCACGAACGTTGCTGGAAGGACCGTCGGCGGGACCACTCGGGGGGGACCAGCTCCCGACCCGGCCGGCGGCGGTGCAGCGGTGGGATTCCGCCAGGTGGTCCAGCAAGGCCTAGCGGCCGTGCACCTCCAGGGTCCCACGTTGATCATGCATCGTCTGGACCACCTCCTTTCCCTGGTGCCGCCATTCCTAGCAGACCCGCGCCCGTCGTCGGAACCGCAGCTCAGCGCCCCGGAGGCACCTCGCCGGGATCGGCCTGGGAGCCGAGCGCCCCGATGTGGCGGAGGTAGCCCACCTGGGTCTCGACGACCCCGGCGACCTGCTCCGGCAGGTAGGCCTCCCCGGTCTCGGCGCAGCGGGCCACGACGTACTCGACCGTCTCACCGAAGCCGAACACCACCGGTGCCCGGGGGCGGGCGTCGGCGCCGTTGGTGGCCACCCCCTTGCGGGTGAGGAACTCGAGCTGGAAACGGATGATGCGGGCCACGTCGTCCCGGGTGAGCGTGGCGGCCACGAGGTCGGGGAGTCGCTGCACCACCCACTCGAGCGCGTCGTCGGGATCGAAGATCGCCGGTGGCGGTTCGGTGCGCATCCGCGCCGCTTCGCGCACCACCGCCAACGCGGCGACGAGGAGGATGACGCCGGCGACGCCGAAGACGGCGATCCAGACGATGACCCCTCCCGGCCTCAGATCCCGATCCGCTGGGCGAGCAGCTCCCGGTGGTAGGCGGCGTCGCCCAGCAGGATCTCCGAGCTCTTCGCCCGCTTGAAGTACAGGTGGGCGTTGTGCTCCCAGGTGAAGCCGATCCCGCCGTGGATCTGGATGTTCTCGGCGGCGGCGTGGAAGTAGGCCTCCGAGCAGTACGCCTTGGCCAGCGGCGCCACCACCGGCAGCTCGTCGTTGTCCTCGGCGGCCACCCAGGAGCCGTAGTACGCCGCCGACTTCGCCGACTCCACCTCGAGCAGCATGTCGGCGCACTTGTGCTTGATGGCCTGGAACGAGCCGATCGGCCGCCCGAACTGCACGCGGTCCTTGGCGTACTGCACCGCCTCCTCGAGCACGAACTGGGCTCCACCGACCATCTCGTTGCACAGCGCGACCGCAGCCTGATCGAGCGTCTTCGACAGCGCCGGCCAGGCGCCGTCGCCGATCTGTTCCGCGGCCACCCCGGCGAACTCGAGCTTGGCCTGCTTGCGGGTCTGGTCCATGGTGGCAAGCGGCGTGCGGGTGAGCCCCTCGGCGTCGGCCCGGACGGCGTAGAACCCGAGGCCGTCGGTGCCCTCGGTGCCGGGGCGGCGGGCCACGGTGACGATCAGGTCGGCGACGTGGCCGTCGAGGACGAACATCTTCGTGCCCTCGAGCCGGACGCCGTCGCCGTCGGGGCGGGCCTCCATCGTGATCCCCGCCGCGTCCCAGCGGCCGTTCGGCTCGGTGAAGGCGAGGGTGGCGATCGTCTCGCCCGAGGCGATGCCGGGCAGGAGCTCCTTGCGGTGGGCCTCGTCGCCGGCGTTGAGGATCGCCCGGCCGGCCAGCACGACCGAGGAGAAGTACGGCGCGCACAGCAGCGCCCGGCCCATCTCCTCCAGCACGATCCCCAGCTCCACGAACCCGAAGCCCTGGCCGCCGTAGGCCTCGGGCACGGCCAGGCCCTGCAGGCCCAGTTCCTGGGCCATCTGCTGCCAGACCCCCGGGTCGTAGCCCTCGGTGGTCTCCATGAGCCGGCGCACCTCGGACTCGGGGGACTTGGCCTCCAGGAAGCGGCGGACCGCCTCCCGCAGCTGTTCCTGCTCTTCGGAGAACGCGAAGTTCACGGTCGCTCCTTTTCCCGGGCCGTCACCGGGGCTCGCGCGGGAGCCCGAGCACCCGCTCGCCGATGATGTTGCGTTGGATCTCGCTGGAGCCGGCGTAGATGGTCTCCGACCGACTGAACATGAAGATGCGGTGCCACTCGCCGAGCTCGTAGGGCCCTCCGGGCGCGCCGGCCACGGTCAGGGCGTCGGTGCCCAGCACCTGCATGGCCCGCTCCCCCAGGCGGCGGTGCCAGGTACTCCAGTAGAGCTTGCCGATGCTGCTCGCCGGGCCCAGCACGCCCCGCCGCACGAGGTCGGTGAGCATCCGCAACCCGTTGTACTTCATGATCTGCACACCGGCGTAGGCGTCGGCGAGCTCCTGGCGGATCAGCGGATCGGCGGCGGCGCCGTTGGCCCGGGCCTGTTCGATCAGCTCGGCCAGTTCACGCTGGAACGCCAGCTGCTGGGACAGGAACGCGGTCCCACGCTCGAACCCGAGGGTGGCCATCGCCACCTTCCACCCGTCGCCGACCTCCCCGACCACGTTGCCGGCCGCGGTGCGGGCGTCGTTGAAGAACACCTCGTTGAACTCTGCGGTGCCGGTCATCTGGCGCAGGGGGCGGACCTCGACCCCGGACTGGTGCATGGGGATGAGCAGGTACGACAGGCCGTGGTGCCCGCTGGAGCCCGGGTCGGTGCGCACCACCGCGAAGCACCAGTCGGCGCGGTGGGCCAGGGTCGTCCAGACCTTCTGGCCGTTCACCACCCACTCGTCGCCGTCGAGGGTGGCCCGGGTCGACACGTTCGCGAGGTCGGATCCCGCGTTGGGCTCCGAGTAGCCCTGGCACCACAGCTCCTCGACCGCCTGGATGCGGGGCAGGAACCGGCGCTTCTGCTCCTCGGTGCCGTAGGCGAGCAGCGTCGGGGCGAACAGGCCCTCCCCGAAGAACGAGATCCGGGCCGGGGCGTTGGCCCGGGCATACTCCTCGTTGAAGATCACCTGCTGCGAGAACGACGCGCCGCGCCCGCCGTACTCCTCGGGCCAGGAGAGCCCGATCCACCGGTCCTTCCCGAGGAGCCGCTCCCAGGCCAGCCGGATGTCCCAGCCGTGCTCGTCGGCCGGCCCACCCCGCCCCCCGAGCGCGGCGAACTCGCCGGTGAGGTGCTC
>CALEDW010000171.1 GCA_937949585.1 uncultured Acidimicrobiia bacterium | reverse complement strand
ACGACGGTGGACCGGGAACGCATGAACGTCCCGCTCGACGAGCTCGCCCCGGTCGTCGACGACCCGCCCGCCCCGTACGGCTACCGCTTCGACGACCCCGCCAACGTGCCGTTCTGGTGGGAGCGGGGCGCGTTGACGGTGTGGCAGGTGGTGCCCTTGACCCTCGCCACCGCCGACCGGTACCGGCTGTGGGACACCGAACTCTTCCGGCCCTACGTGGAGCTACGGGACCTCACCGGCGGAGATCCCGACGTGGCCCGCCGCCTCGCCCAGGCCCTGGCCCGGATGGTGGCCTTGGCGCTGCTCACGGAGGTGCACACCTACACCTGGCGGTCCCCGCACGTGATGCTCTCGACCGCCCAGGACTACCGTGCCGGCTCGTTCGGGGAGCAGTACCACGCGTGGCAGGCGACCCTGGACGAGGACGCCGTCGTGTTCACCACGCACCCGAAGGCCTGGCCGCAGGTCGGCACCCGCTGGCCCGACTCGGACGGCTACTGGACCGGGACGGGTTCCATGCCCCGCTCCGCCCAGCACGGCGCGGCCGCGATCCACCTGTACGCCCCGCAGTTCCAGCCGGGGTCGGGCCCGTTGCGGATGTTCTCCTACCTGCCCGCCACGCACGCCTACTTCCCCCAGGAACGGTTCGACGAGGTGATCCGGGAGGGGGGCTGGACGTTCGGCCGGCGGGGGGACGGCTACGTCGCGTTGTGGTCGTGGCGGCCGACCCGGTGGCGGGAGAGCCGACCCGGGGAGTACACCAACGGGCTCACCCGCCCGTTCGACCTGCTCGCCGAGGGTGGGGCCGACAACGTGTGGGTCGTGCAGGTCGGCGACCGGGCTCGCTTCGGGTCGTTCACCGGGTTCCGGGACCGGGTGCTCGCCGCCGGCGTGGAGGTCACTCCCCGCCCGGCGCTCGACGGACTGCCCGGCGGGTTCGACGTGCGTTTCGTCTCCCCCACCGAGGGCGAGATGCGCTTCGGCTGGACCGGGCCGTTGGTGGTGGGGGGGCAACCGGTCGCGCTGCACCACACGTGGCGCTACGACAACCCGTGGGCCAAGGTGCCCTTCGACACCCAGCGTTACGTGCTCCGCGACGGTGACGCATGGCTGTCGCTCGACTTCCCGGCCAACCGCCGGGCTGCGGGGGCCCGGCCCGGGAGGTAGACGCGCCTCGACCCAGGCCACCCCGACGCGCCCGGATACGTGGTGGTTCGGTGGAGTCAGCGGTGGGTGAGGACCGCGGCCGGACCGGGCGGGCCCTCAGGAGGCGTCGAGGCCGAGTTCGGCGGCGATCGCCCGACGGGGCTTCGCGCCGACGGTGGCCGCGACCGGCCGCCCGTCGCGGAACAGGGCGACGGTGGGGATGCCGGCGATGCCGTAGCGGCCGGCGACACCCGGCGCCTCGTCGACGTTGACCTTCACGACCTTCAGCGCCTCGCCGTGCTCGGCCGCCAACGCCTCCAGCTCGGGCGCCACCATTCGGCACGGCCCGCACCACGGCGCCCAGAAGTCCACCACGACCGGGACGGTGGCCTGCAGCACCTCGCGGTCGAACGTCGTGTCGTCGGCATGGGTCACGGGCATCTGGGGTACCTCCTGCGAGGGATCGGTCCCCGTCACAACAGATACCCCTACGGGTATATTCCGACGCGTCACACGGTTCCGCAGGCGCCACCGGGACGCCCGGCACCGTCGCCCGGGACGCTCATCCGAGCTCGACGATGCGCTCGAGACCGAGCCGGTCGAGCAGGCGCACGAGCTGGGCGTTCAGCCACGACAGGCGGTCGAGCATGAGCAGCATCCCGAACAGGCCCAACACCGCCGCCGAGGCCAGGGTGATGACGCGCAGGTGTCGCTTCACGAGGTCGAGCGGCGCGGCCCATCGCCCGAACGCCAGGCCGACGCCGAGGAAGCTCACGCCCATCCCGGCGCCGTAGGCGACGAGCAGCACCACCGAGCGCAGCCCGGTCTCGGTTTCGGCCACCGCGAACACCGAGGCGATGATCGGGCCGAGGCACGGCGACCAGCCGAGCGCGAACGCCGCCCCGGTCACCGGGGCGGTGAAGAACCCCAGGTTGGCCCGGACGTGCAGGCGCGCCTCGGGGTACAGCCACGGGGCCTGCAGCACCTGCGAGCCGGCCAGGTACAGCGCCATGACGAACACCACGGCCCCCGACACCCGGGTGAGGGTCGCCTGGTTGCGGAACGCCGCCTGGCCCAGGCCGGTGGCGGCGAGGCCGAGCACGGTGAACACGACGGTGAACCCGAGGGCGAACAGCGCGGTCATCCCCACGATCCGTCCCACGTGGTGACGGTGCCCGGCCTGGAGCTCACCGACGCTGAGCCCGGTGACCAGGCTCAGGTACCCGGGGACGAGCGGCAGCACGCACGGGGACAGGATCGAGACGACCCCGCCGCCGAACGCGAGCACGACGTTCACGTTCGACTGGCTGACCCCCACCACCTCCACGGCGCCTCAGGGTACGGGCCACTCCGAACGGGTCCGGCGTCGCCGGGCGGTCACGATCCCGGCGCCGATCGCGCCGAGCAGCACCGCGAACACGGCGTAGCCCGCCGGCGGGGGGCCGCCGCCACCCGACCCGGTCTTCCCGGGGCCACCGCCGAGCGGACCGGACGCCTCGCCCCCGCTTCCGTCCCGGTCGTCGGCGGGGGTCGACCGCACGGCGCGCCGGTTGCCAGCGCCCGCATCGGGGGATCCACCGGCCGGGGTGGGCGCCGGAGCGGTGGACCCGGGGTCGGGAGCTTCGGGCGCCGTCGCGCCGCCCGGCGCCCGCAACCCCGACGGTGCCCGGACCCCGCCGCCCGGCGATGCACCGGGCCCGTCCCCGCGGGCCGGTACCGGCGGCGGTGTCGTCGCCGGCGACCGGGTCGGTACGGACGGGCGGGTCGTGGTGGGCGGGCGGGTCGTGGTGGGGGACACCGGACCGGCGATCCGGTCGAGGGGCACGAAGGTCGGGGCCTGCCCGGTCCCCCATCGCCACCCTTCCACGTCGCCGTCACGCACCCGGGTGGCGCCCGCACCGAGGCGTGAGTACTCGAAGCGTGCGGTCCCGGCCGGGGCCCGGAAGTACGCCCAGTAGCGGGGATCCCCGTCGGAACCACCCAGGCAGTTCGGAC
>CALEDW010000170.1 GCA_937949585.1 uncultured Acidimicrobiia bacterium | reverse complement strand
CGGTGGGTGAGGGCCTGGAACTCCGAGAGGCGTCGCCCGAACGCCCGGCGCTCCCGCACGTAGCCGATCGTCCTGGCCAGGGTCTCGTCGGCGTGGCCCACCGACGCCGCCGCGCCGGCGAGGCGCTCGTACTGCAGCTGGGTGGCCAGCTGGGTGAACCCGTGGCCGGGACCGTCCCCGATGAGGTTCGAGTCCGGGACCCGCACCCCGTCGAGCGCGATCTCGGCGGTGTCGCTGGCCCACATCCCCAACTTGCGCAGCTTCCGGGACACCGTCACACCGGGCCGGTCGGTGTCGACCAGGAACAGGGTGATCCCCCGGTGCCGGGAGCCCGGCTCGGTCTGGGCGACCAGCGTCAGCCAGTGGGCGCGGGCGCCGTTGGTGATGAACATCTTGCGGCCGTCGATCACCCACTCGTCGCCGTCGCGGCGGGCCCGGGTGGTGATCCCGGCGACGTCGGATCCGGCATCGGGTTCGGTGATCGCGATCGCCCCGATCCTGCGCCCCTCCAGGGCCGGCCGCAGGTACCGCTCCTTCTGCTCGTCGGACCCGAACATGGCGATCGCCGGGGTGCACATGTGGCTCTGCACCGACACCGCCATCGGGATGGCGCCGGCCCCGCAGCGGGCCAGCTCCTCGACGAAGACCAGGCTGGCGGCCAAATCGCCGCCCGAGCCGCCCCACTCGACCGGGTAGTGGAGCCCCAGGAAGCCGAGCTCGCCGCAGCGCCGGAACACCTCGTCGGGGAAGTACCCGGCCTCCTCCCATTCCTCCACGTAGGGGCGGATCTCGGTGTCGACGAAACGGCGGACGGTGCGCCGCAGCTCATCGTGTTCGGCGGTGAAGATGGGGTGCGCCATGGCCGCAACCTATCCAAGCACCCCGCGTCCGGCTTCGGCCTCGGGCCCCGGCGGCCTGGGTCTCGACGCCGTAGACTCGGTTCGATGAGCGCCGAGATCCTGCAGCGCCGCCTGCGCGCCGCCAGCGACCGCCTGCGGCGGGTGCGCGCCGAGTTGGCGGTCACCGAGGAGCAGTTGCAGTTCCTGGAGGACGAGGCCGAACAGGCGCGCCTGCGGGCCCTGGTGGCGGAGACCCCCCTCTCCGAGGCCGAGGCCCACGAGGCGCGCCGCCACGCGGACGCGCTCGGGGCGCACCGGGACCGGTTGCGGGTTCAGGAAGCGCAGCTGGTGGCCGAACAGGACGCGCTCCTCGACCGGATGGCGGCCGAGCTGGCGGCCAGCCGGGGCCCGCGGTGACGGCCGGGGCGGCGGGTCCGGTCCGGGTCGTGATCGCCGAGGACGAGGCGATCATCCGGATGGACCTGCGGGAGATCCTCGAGGAAGAGGGCTACGAGGTCGTCGGCGAGACCGGGCGGGGCGACGAGGCGGTGGAGCTGGTGCGCTCGTTGCGGCCGGATCTGGCCATCCTCGACATCAAGATGCCAGGCCTCGACGGCCTGTCGGCCGCCCGCCAGATCAGCGCGGAGCGACTCGCCGCGGTCTTGATCCTCACCGCGTTCAGCCAGCGCGACCTGGTGGAGCAGGCACGGGACGCCGGGGCGATCGGCTATCTCGTGAAGCCCTTCCAGAAGGGCGACCTCATCCCGGCCATCGAGGTGGCGCTGGGGCGGTACGCGGAGCTGCGGAGCCTCGAGGCGGAGGTGGAGGATCTCAGCGAACGGCTCGAGGCCCGCAAGGTGATCGACCGGGCGAAGGGGATCCTCATGGACCGCCACGCGCTGCGGGAGCAGGACGCCTGGCGCTTCCTCCAGACCGAGGCCATGAACCGGCGCTGCAAGGTGCACGAGGTGGCGCGGGCCGTCGTCGCCGGCGAGGTGGTCCCGGCCCCCTCCTGAGCACCTCCGCCCACCGTACGATGCGGCGGTGGGCACCCTCCTGCTCGTCGACGGCCACTCCCTCGCCTACCGGGCGTTCTACGCCCTGCCCACCGATCTGGTGACCTCGTCGGGGCAGGTGACGAACGCGGTGTACGGGTTCACCTCGATGCTGGTGAAGGTGCTGGGCGACCTGCACCCGGACCTGGTGGCGGTGTGCTTCGACACCGCCGCCCCGACGCTGCGCAAGGAGCGGGACGAGACCTACAAGGCCGGTCGCAAGGAGATGCCCGACCTGTTCCGCAGCCAGCTCCCGCTGGTGCGTGAGGTGCTCGACGCGCTCGCCATCCCGGTGCTGGAGGTCGAAGGGTACGAGGCCGACGACCTCATCGCCACGCTGGCCGATCGGGCCGCCGCCCAGGGCTTCGACGTCGTGGTGGTCACCGGCGACCGCGACGCGTTCCAAGTGGTGGCCGACCCGCACGTGCGGGTGCTCTACAACCGGCGGGGGGTGACCGACTACGTCCTCTACGACGAAGCCGGGATCGAGGCCCGCACGGGGGTCCCGCCGTCCCGGTACGTCGACTACGCCGCGCTGCGCGGCGACCCGAGCGACAACCTTCCCGGGGTCCCCGGCGTAGGCGAGAAGACGGCGGCGAAGCTCATCGCCACCTACGGGACCCTGGACGAGCTCTACCGGCACCTCGACGAACTGTCGCCCCGCCAGCGCGAACGGCTCGAGGCGGCGAGGGAGCAGGTCTTCCACAACCGGGAGATGATGCGCCTCCGGCGTGACGTGCCGGTCGAGGTCGACGTCGAGCGGTTGCGGATCGGAGGTTTCGATCCTGAGGCGCTTCGGCAGCTCTTCCAGCAGCTGGAGTTCCGGTCGCTGTACCCGCGACTCCTCGAGGCGCTCGGGGAGTCGGCCCCGTCCGACGACGGCGCCGCGCCGGTGGAGGTGCGCGTGGACGTCTGCGGGGCTGCGCCGGAGGCCGCGGCGGCCGTGGCCGCGCTCGCCCGCCGGGGCCCGGTGCCGCTGGCCGCGGCCTGGGCGGGGCCGCCGGGGCGCAGTGCCGTGGCGGCGTTGGCGCTGGCGGCCGCCGACGCAGAGGCGCTGGTCGTCCCCGGAGGTCTCCTCACCGACCCGGAGGTCCGGGAGGCGGTGGCGCTGGTCGGCGAGTCGGGTCTGGTGGGACACGACGTCAAGGCGCTGCTGCACGGGCTCGCCGCGGCGGGGCTGAGGGAGGCCCGGGTGGTGCACGACACGGCGGTGATGGCCTACCTCCTCGAGCCCGGGGCCGGGCACTACCCGCTCGACGAGCTCGCTCGGCGGCACCTGGGCGTGGAGCTGCCGGGCGTCGACGGCCCGACCGGCGGCACGCCGGGGCTCGGGCTGGAGGCCGGCTCCCCCGAAGCGCCGGCGGCCGCGGCCGCGGTCGTCGCTCGCCTCGCCCCGCGCCTGGAGCACGCACTGCGGAGCCGGGACCTCCTCCCGCTCTACCGCGACGTGGAGTTGCCCCTGGTCGGGGTCCTGACCCGGATGGAGGACGCGGGGATCCGCGTCGACCGGGCCTTCCTGGAGGCGCTCGCCCGGGACCTCACCGACCGTCTGGCGCGTCTCGAGGCGGAGATCCATGCCCTGGCCGGCGAGCCGTTCGTCATCAACTCGGTCCCCCAGCTGCGCCGGATCCTCTTCGAGGTGCTCGGTCTCGCCCCGGTCAAGAAGACGAAGACCGGCCCGTCCACGGACGCCGACTCGCTCCAGAAGATGGCGGCGCAGGAACCGCACCCGATCCTCGACGCGCTGCTGCGGTACCGGGAGGCGGAGAAGCTCCGCAGCACCTACGCGGAGGCCCTGCCCCCGCTGATCGGACCCGACGGACGTATCCACGCCACGTTCAACCAGCTCGCCACGACCACCGGGCGGATCTCCTCGGAGCACCCCAACCTGCAGAACATCCCCGTGCGGACCGCCGACGGCCGGGAGATGCGACGAGCGTTCATCGCCGAAGACGGCTGCGGACTGCTCGTCGCCGACTACTCGCAGATCGAGTTGCGGGTGCTGGCCCACCTCGCCGAGGACCCGGGGCTCATCGACGCGTTCCGGCAGTCACTCGACGTGCACACGATCACCGCAGCCAGGGTCTTCGGTGTGGCGCCCGCGGACGTCGACCCCTTCCAACGCCGCTTCGCCAAGGTCGTGAACTACGGGCTGGCCTACGGGATGGAGGCCTACGGGCTCGCACAGCGCCTCGACGTTCCGACCGACCAGGCCCGCGAGATCCTCGACGCCTACTTCGCCTCGTTCCCGAAGGTGCGCGAGTTCATGGACCGGACCGTTGCCGAGGCCCGCGCCCGGGGGTACACCACGACCATCCTCGGGCGCCGGCGCCCGATCAGCGAGCTGGCATCCGACAACGTGCGGATCCGGCAGATGGGTGAGCGAATGGCGCAGAACGCGCCGGTGCAGGGCAGTGCCGCCGACATCTTCAAGGTGTCGATGGTCCGCCTCGACGCCGCCCTGCGCGACGCGGGTCTGGCCAGCCGGATGGTGCTCACCGTGCACGACGAGCTGCTCCTGGAGGTTCCGGAACACGAGCGAGAGGAGGCGGAGCGCCTCACGCGCACGGTGATGGAGCACGCCGTGGACCTGCGGGTGCCCCTGGTGGTCGAGATGGGGTACGGACCCACGTGGGCCGACGCGAAGTGAGCTCCCCCGACGTGGGCTCCCGCGACGGGCGCCTCTCGGGGCTCTGGTTCAACCCGATCGCCGACTTCCTCGGTGAGGCCTACCTGCGGGCCGCGTTCACCCGCGGCACCGACCAGGAGGTGTCGTTCCTGGTGGAGGCGCTCGGGTTGCGGCCCGGCGACCTGGTGCTCGACGCGGGCTCGGGCCCGGGGCGCCATGCGGTCGCCCTGGCCCGGCGGGGGGTGAAGGTCCACGCCCTCGACGCCAGCCCGACGTTCTGCCGGCTGGCCGCGGAGGCGGCACGGGCAGAGGGCCTGCCGGTCGCCGTCGTCTGCCAAGACGTGCGAACCCTCGCCGTCACCGACACCTACGACGCCGTGCTGTGCCTGTGCCAGGGGGGCTTCGGGCTGCTCGGCGGCGCCGACGACGAGGCGGTCCTGGAACGGCTCGCTGCGGCGTTGCGGCCGGGAGGGCGTCTCGCCCTGACGGCCTGCTCGGTGGCCTTCGCCGTGCGGGACCTCGGTCCCGATGAGCGCTTCGACGTGGCGACCGGCGTGCTCGAGGAGGCGACGGAGCTCCGCGACGCCCAGGGCCGCCGCCGGCCCGCCCGGCTGCGGACCACCTGTTTCACGCCCCGCGAGCTCGGCCTGCTGGCGGGGGCGTGCGGCCTGGAGGTCGTCGGCGTCCACGGCGTGCGACCGGGCCGGTACCGGCGCGTGCGGCCCACGCTGGCCGACCCCGAGCTGCTCCTGCTCGCACGCCGGTGGCCCGACCGGTAACCTGAGGCCTCCAGTCAGCCGTTCACCCCAGGAGCCCACCCCTCTTGTCCGAGCACGAAGCCGCCGCGACCGCGGTGTCCGACCGCGACCACCCGTCCCTCGATCCGCAGGGACCGTCTGCCGCTGAGGTCCGGGAGGACGAACCGGCCACCCGGGTGGTGGAGGACGACCTGGGCGGCACGTCGCTGTCGGACGCGATCGACGCCACCCTCGTGGAGTTCGACGAGGGAGGCCTGGTCACGGGCACGGTGGTGAAGATCGACGCGGACGAGGTCCTGCTCGACATCGGCTACAAGTCCGAGGGGGTGATCCCCGCCAAGGAGCTGTCGATCCGCAACGACGTGAACCCGGCCGAGGTGGTGTCACTCGGCGACAAGATCGAGGCGCTCGTCCTCCAGAAGGAGGACAAGGACGGGCGCCTCATCCTGTCGAAGAAGCGGGCGCAGTACGAGCGGGCGTGGGGAACGATCGAGAAGATCAAGGACAGCGCCGGCGTCGTGCGCGGTCCGGTGATCGAGGTCGTCAAGGGTGGGTTGATCCTCGACATCGGCCTGCGCGGGTTCCTGCCGGCCTCCCTGGTCGACCTCCGGCGGGTGCGTGACCTGCAGCCGTTCGT